>JANLQZ010000268.1:0-7200 GCA_031368125.1 Betaproteobacteria bacterium | reverse complement strand
CTGGCGCCCGTGTTTCTTGGCCGAATCGGCGATCAGGAACTGCGAGTTGGACATGCCCCGGCAGGTGCGCGACGCATGCATGACCATGCCGTCGATGTTGAACTTGTCGCAGATCTTCTCGATCTCGCCGATCATGATCGGTGCCCCGTGGTTGTTCGGACACACCAGGTAGTTCTGCGCCATGCCCAGCACCGGGCTCTTGAGATCGATCAGCTGCGGCTCCTGCCAGAACGACATATGCGTGTAACGCCCGGCTACCACACAGGCGTTCACCGCAGCAAACTTGTCGGCCAGCCAACCGACCTTGTTCCAGTTCATCATGCCGTCGAAAAAGAGCCGGTATTTTTCGTCCTTGACGGCACCCTCGCCACTCGCGATGCGCTGCTGGATCTCGGCCTTCACGCCCTCGAAATAGGTCACCAGATTCTGGTCCCCGGGAAGGAAGTTCACCGGCGCAATGCTGACGATCCAGTCGAAGAAACTTGCAGGGGATGGTGTTGCGGTGCACAGGTCCATCGCTTGGAGCCGCAACTCTGCCGCCTTCTTGACAAAACCCATGGTTTCGCTGAGCCGGTCGAAGTCGAACTTGCGCCCGGTGTGTTCCTCCATGAATTTGGTCATGGCCACCAGCTGGTCGGCCACGTACTTGGAGCGCTGGCGCCATTCGGAACCGCGGATGTAGCCCGCGTCGGGCCGCCCACCCCAGAGCAGCGGAATCTGGATCGTGAACATCGGAATCTTCTTGCCGAACATGCGGTAGGTGATGTCGTCCCACTGCTGCCCGGTGCTGCAGTACGGATAGGCGTTGATGATCATGTCGGGCAGCGGCAGCTTGCGCATCAGTTCGGCCCGCGGGCCGGTCGGGTCGATGCCCAGCGTGCCGTTGTCGAGTTTTTCGCGGTCGAGCAGCGCCTGGCCGATGTGGGTGCGCGCATAGGAGCAGAGTTCGCGGTCGTAACCACGGGCCTCGCCGGCCTGCTGCGCGGGGATCTCGTCGTGGCGGGCCGCCAGGTTCGCCGACCAGGCTTCGCCATGCACCCATGCCACGTCGTGCGAATGGAAGAACGGGGGGATGTAGGTGCCGTTGTACCAGATCACCTTCTTGCCCTGTTCCTTGGCCCGGAACAGGTTTTCCCAGTAATCGTTGACGAGCTTGCCGCCAAAACGCGTGCTCTTGAGGCGGTTGGCGCGTTCCCCATTGCCGAATACCGGGCTGGCCGACGGCTTGTCCGCAACCATTTGCTGGGTGGATTCCATCATGTGTTTCTCCCGGTTAAACAGTTGCGCCGACCGGCACCACAGGCGCCGCCGCTGCACGACGCCCGACAACTTCAACGAATGCATCGACGCGGGTCTTTAGAGACTCGAGCGCCAAACCCTCGTGTTCGGTCTCGACCAGCAGATGCGGAATGCCGTGTTTCTCGAAGGCTTCCTTGATCTCCGGGTAGAAGAACATGTGTGGTTCGCAGAACTTGGCCATCAGGATGATCAGCCCCTGGGCACGCGACTGCGCCACGGCCTGGAGCAGGTACTGCTCCCAGTCGAGCCCCTTGACTGCCCGGGTGGGGCATGGCACTTTCTGGCTTCGTGTCAGATACCACGACGCCAGCGCGTCGACAGGCGAGCCGGTTTCGTCGATGTCGGCAAAAATGAACCGGAAACCGGTGTACAGGTCGTCGTCGACAACCGTACATCCACAGTCCTCGAACAGGTCGAGCAGACTGGGCTTGGGCGCGTGGCACATGTGGCCGGACAGGAAGACCCGGACCGTGCGCGCCTTGGGCGCCGCATGCTGCAGGCCAGACACCAGTTGTTCCAGCAAGGCCGTGTGTTGCGCCTTGTCCATCACCATCGACGATTTGACGATGTGCTGCATGTTGCGGGCCGAGAGGTTGATCTCGCCCGTGCGGCGCAGGTCGTACAGCCTGCGGATCAGGCTGCGGTTGCGATTGAACAAGCGGATCGAGGCGTGCACACTCGCCTCCTCGATCTTGGTGCCGGTGAGAGTCTCCAACTCGATCCAAAGCTGCCGGAAGGTACCGCGCGTCTCCTCCATGGCCCAGTCGGCATCCAGGATGGAACACAGCTGGTTGAACAGGATCGGTTTCGTCGGCAAGTGGGCGCGTATCACGTCGGCCGTGCCCAGGAGTTGCACGCAGTGGTCGCCGAAAAGAATGGCGTCCAGCACCTCGAACTCGCCACGCAAAGCCTGGTCGATGAGGCTGCGGTTGTAGCCGCAATAGAAACTGAAAACCTGGCTCTGCCCGATGGTGACGGGCTCGTCATCCTCCTGCACGACCATCGGCAGGGCACCCGCCGCGTGGGCCAGTTCACCCGGGAAGTGCATCGGAAAGATCCCGATCACACGCCCGCCGGTTTCCTGCTTCCACTGTCTCACGTAGTCCAGCGGCCGGGCCGCCACCTGCGCGAACCTTGCCAGTATGTCTTCCATGGATACCTCTCAAACCACTGCCAGACACTCAAAGACCGACTCGCAGAAACACCGAAACCGCTGCCCCGCTTCAACGTAGGTTAAGGTATTTCGCGTGATAAGTCAAACTCACCTAAATTTCAATATGGAGTCGAGTTCTTGCCACATGCAATTATTACGAAAGCAGAAGAAGGAAGTTATCGGCTGGTAAGTAACACTCAACCAATTGCCACGAGTCGGTCAAAAACGCGCGACCGGCTGGTACGCCCCGGTGCGAATGGAATCGACCAGCTTGAACTTCTGCAACTTGCCGGTCTCGGTCCAGGGAAAGGCGTCGACGAAGTACCAGATGCGTGGTGTCTTGTAGCCCGCAAGCTGCTCGCGGCAAAACGCATGCAGTTGCGCCGGATCGGGCGGGTTGGCCGCAGAGCGCGGCAGGATGACGGCGCCCACCTGCTCGCCCCAATACGGGTCCGGCACACCCACGACAGCCACGTCGGCGACCCCCGGGTATTCGCGTAGCAGGTTCTCGATCTCGCGCGGGTAGATGTTCTCGCCGCCGCGGATGATGAGGTCCTTGATGCGCCCGGTGATGCGCAAAAAACCACGCGCGTCCATGGTGCCCAGGTCACCGGAATGGAGCCATCCATCGGGCTTGAGGGTCTTGGCGGTTTCTTCCGGCATGCTGAAATAACCGACCATGGTCTGGTAACCACGCACGCAGATTTCGCCCGGCTGCCCGAGCGGCACGATGGCACCGGTCACCGGATCTGCAATCTTTACCTCCACATGCGGCATCGCCTGCCCGATCGTCTGGGCCTGGTCCATCGGCGAATCGTCGGGGAACACACCGGTCACTACGCCCTGCATCTCGGTTTGGCCAAAGATGTTCGCGATCGAGCAGCCCAGTTCCGCGTCCGTGCGCCGTATCAGGCTGGCTTCGACGACCGCGGCACCGGACACCAGGTTCTTGAGTGTCCCCAACCGGTATTTGCTCCGATCCGGATGCGCCAGCAGCGCCTCGATCATCGTGGGTACCAGCAGGGAGTAGGTTCCGCCTTCACGCTGCACCAGGGACATGTACAGCTCGGGCGACCATTCGGAGGCCAGCACATGCGTGGCGCGCCGCATCACGGCACCTACCGCGGCATGCCCCAGCGCGCCGATATGGAACATCGGCATCGGGTTGACGAACACACCACCCTCGGCCAGGCCCCCGCGCTCCTGCGTGAAGTTCGCCATGTTCACAATGCCCTTGTGATGGAACATCACCCCCTTCTGCGCGCCGGTGGTGCCCGAGGTGAACATGATCACGCAGACGTCCATCGGATCGACCAGCGGCAAGTCGCGCGGTGCAGCCTGCCGCGCCGTCGGCTCGACATCGGCGATGGGAAGGATGTGGCGCAGGCCCGGCAGCCGCTGCGCCACCTCGCGCGCCGCACCCGGCATGTCGAAGCCCCGGTAACCATCCGCGACAAACAGCCCGGCCGCCCCGGAGCGCTCCAGCACATAGTGCAACTCGCGCGCCTTGTAGGCCGGATTGACCGTCACCATCACGATGCCGGCCAGGGCGCAACCATAGAACAACAGCTGCCACTCAGGCGTATTGGGTGCCCAAACCGCAACCCGTTCGCCTGGCTGGAACCGTTCGAGCAAAACGCAGGCCACCCGCTCGGACGCCTCGTCGAGCTGGGCGTAGGTCCAACGGCGAGCGGCAAGGCCATCGCCAAGACCCTCCACCAGCGCCAGCCGGTCCGGCGCCACCGCCGCGGCCTCGCGCAACGCGCGCCCAAGCGTCCAGTCGAGCAGCGATCGCGACGTCTCCGCCGGCCAATAGGACTCCGTCAACTGCGTGGAAAGATATACCTGCGGCTTGGCCATTGCGTGTCCCCTGGTCTGGATAACTTCGCCCATCATAAATGATACGATAGCGTACTATGTGTGTGCGAAACAGTCGCATCACGCCGACGCGCGACGCCATGGAGGAGATGCACAGATGCGCAAGGACGCAAGCGGATGGAGTGTCCGGTTCAGTGACGAAGAAACACGACAATTTCGCGCTGCCGGCATCTGGCGCGGCCGGACCATCGTCGACGATGCGACCGAAGCGGCTGCCGCGGTGCCGCACCAGATCTGCCTGCGTGATGGCGCACGCGCCATCAGCTACCGCGACATCCTGCTGGAAGCACAGGCGCTGGCAGCGGGCCTGTCCGAGCGCGGCTTGCGCCCCGGCCAGGTGGTGGCGTTCCAGCTTCCCAACTGGATCGAAGCGGCGGTTGTGAACATCGCCGCGGCGATGCTTGGCCTGGTCGTCAATCCCATCGTGCCGATCTACCGCGACAAGGAAGTCGCGGAGATCCTGGCCGACTGCGGCGCCAGGGTGCTGTTCGTGCCGACGGTGTGGCGCAATTTCGACCATGCCGCAATGGCCGAGCGGGTGCGCGCAAGCACGCCGGGACTCGAATTCATCGTGCAGGTGCGGGCCGACACTGCGGATGCGAAATTGTTGCGGTATGAAGACCTGTTGCTCCCCACCGGGCACCCACGGCCCATGGTGGAACAGGATGCCGATGCGATCAAGTTCGTGATGTACACCTCGGGCACGACCGGACGCGCCAAGGGAGTGCTGCACACCCACAACACGCTGGCCCGTGCGTTGGCCGGGTGCATGGAGTTCTGGCAGATCGGTGCCGGCAGCGCGATCCTGATGCCATCGCCGGTCAGCCATGTCACGGGATACCTGTGGGGCCTGGAGTCGCCGTTCTCATGGCGCACCCCCACCATCCTGATGGACCGTTGGGACGCCACCCGGGCGGCCGAATTGATCGACCGGTTCGACGTGGCCCTGACCGTCAGCGCCACGCCTTTTTTATCCGAATTGCTCGATGCCGCGGCCAGCCGCCAGACCCGGCTGCCGTCGCTGCGGATCTTCGCCTGCGGTGGCGCGTCGGTCCCGGCAGACCTGATCCGGCGCGCCAACGATTACCTGTCCCATGGCCGGGCGTTCAGGGTCTACGGTGCTACCGAAGTGCTGATGATCGGCAAGGGATTTGTCGACGATGGCACCGAGGAACTGGCGGCCGAGACCGACGGCAAGATCAGCGGCTACGACGTTCTTTTTGTGGACGATGCAGGTGTCCCGGTGCCCTTTGGCGCCGAGGGCGAGATCATCGCGCGCGGGCCATCGCAGTCGGTCGGGTACGTCGACCAGGCAGAGACCGCCAGGAGTTTCGACGCACAGGGTTACTTCCATACCGGCGACCTGGGATACCGCACGTCGGACGGCGCCGTGGTGATCACCGGCCGCAAGAAAGACCTGATCATCCGGGGTGGCGAAAACATCTCCGCGCGCGAGGTCGAAGATATCTTGCTGCGGCATCCAAAGATCGCCGAAGTTGCCGTGGTCGCGATGCCACATGCCCGACTGGGCGAGACCGTGTGCGCCTGCGTCGTGGCGCGCTCGGACGCGCCCACGCTGGCAGAGATCCTGGCCTACCTGGACAAAGTCGGCATCGCACGCCAGAAGCTCCCCGAGCGGCTGGAGATATTCGCGGAGTTCCCGATGACACCGGCCGGCAAGATCAAGAAGGACATCCTGCGCGCGATCGTTGCGAACCGGCTGCGTGAAGAACAAGCACTCGTGCCCTCCACCACCCTGAAAGCAACCTGACCATGCCCACCCGCCTCGACCACGTCGCCATCTTCGTGCGCAAGCTCGAAGACGGCGTCGACTTCTACCGCTCCGTCGTCGGACTGGGCGAACCGATCGTGCGCGACATACCGGAACTCCAGATCCGATGTGCCTTCTTCGACCCAGGCGTTGGTGGCACCATCGTCGAGTTGGTCGAGTTTTCCGGCCAGGGCGACCTCACGCATGGCGACGTCGTGGTCGCGATCGAAGTCGACGACCTCGACGCGGCACTGGCGCATTTCCGCGCGAAGGGCGTTCGCGTGTTCGACCAGCCACCGACACCGAATCTGCCGCTGCGACGCGGCTGGGTCCTCAAGCGCGACGGGCATGGCACCGTCATCGAGTTGTGCATGCGCGGCGCAGTGGCCCGCTTCGTGCGGGGACACGCGCCAGCCTGAACGCCGCAAGAGCCCCCATGGATTTCGCCTTTTCGGAAGAACAGAAGATCATCGCGGCCTCGCTGCGCGACTTCGCGACCCAGGAACTGCTGCCCCACTACACCCATTGGGACCGCACAGGCCAGTTTCCAGCCGAGATCTGGAAGAAGATGGGAACCATGGGCTTGCTCGGCATGCGCGTGCCCGAGACCTACGGTGGCCAGGACTTCGACTGCGTGACCGCGGGCCTGGCCATAGAGGAGACTGCCCGCGGCGACTTCAACGTCTGTTACGGCATCCTCAACAGCAGCTTTGCGGGGGACCTGCTCAGCAAACACGCGAGCGAGGCGGTCAAGGCGACCTGGCTGCCGCCTATGGTCGCGGGCGAGAAGGTGATCTGTGTTTGCCTGACCGAGCCGCAGGGCGGCTCCGACGCCGCATCGATCCGCACCCGCGCCGAGCGCCAGGGAGACCACTACATCCTGAACGGCGAGAAGTCGGCCATCACGCTGCTGATGGCGGGCCACGCCGGCATCGTTTTTGCCAAAACCGACCCGGCCGCGGGAGCACGCGGCGTCTCGGCGTTTCTGGTGCCTTTCGACGCACCTGGGATCACCCGCCACCCGTACTCGGATATGGGCTCCAAGGGCATCGTGCGCGGGTCGATGTTTCTCAACGATGTCAAGGTGAGCGCTGAAAAT
>JANLQZ010000838.1:0-2750 GCA_031368125.1 Betaproteobacteria bacterium | reverse complement strand
GGGTATCAGTGCCAGCGTCACGCTGATGTGCCTGCTGCTGGGTTTCCCGGTCGCGTTGCTGCTGACCCAGGTGAGCGAAAAAACCGCCGACTGGCTGATGATCCTGGTGCTGCTGCCGTTCTGGACCTCGCTGCTGGTGCGTACCGCGGCCTGGGTGGTGGTGCTGCAGAAGGAAGGCATGGTCAACAGCCTGCTGATGCGCCTGGGCCTGATCGCCGAGCCGCTGACCCTGATCTACAACCGCACCGGTGTGCTGATCGCCATGACACACGTGCTGCTGCCGTTCATGATCCTGCCGCTGTACAGCGTGCTCAAGGGCATTCCGCCCCACTACATGCGGGCGGCCGCCAGCCTCGGCGCGCCGCCGCCGACCGCCTTTCTCCGGGTCTACCTGCCGATGGCGGCGCCCGCCATAGTGGCCGGCTCGCTGATGGTGTTCATCCTCGCGATGGGCTACTACATCACGCCGGCGCTCGTGGGCGGCGGGTCGGACCAGATGTTGTCCTATTTTGTCGCCACCTACACCACCGACACCGGCAACTGGGGCCTGGCCTCGGCGCTGGGGCTGATGATGCTGGTCACCACCATCATCCTGTACGCCGTGGCGCACAGGCTTTCGGGCGGCCGTGCGTTGTCGATGGGTTGAAGGCGCCATGAACACACTCCGGTTTCCGTGGAAGCCCCTTTACTGGCTGCTGTGCGGCGCTGTTCTGGTTTTTCTGCTGGCGCCGATCGCGGCCATCATTCCGCTGTCGTTCTCCAGCGGTTCGTTCCTGACCTACCCGCTGCCGGGCCTGTCGCTGCGCTGGTACCAGGAAGTGCTGGGCGGTGGCAAATGGCTTCGGGCATTGGGCAACTCGCTGTACGTTGGCGCCATCGCCACCGCGCTGTCGGTGCTGCTGGGGACGCTGGCGTCACTGGGCCTGATGCGCCACAAGGCCTGGTGGAGCGCGACCCTCAAGCTGGTGCTGCTGTCGCCGATGATCGTGCCGGTGATTCTGATCGCCGTGGCGTCGTACTTCTTCCTGGCGCCGCTTTCCCTGACCAGCAGCTACAGCGGGCTGATCATTGCGCACACGGTCATCGCCGTGCCTTTCGTCGTGGTGCCGGTGCTGACAGCGCTGGAACTGCTGGACCCGAACCTGGCCCGGGCCGCGGCCGCCTGCGGCGCCACACCGGCGCTGGCTTTCATGCGCGTGACCTTGCCCGGCATCATGCCCGCCATGGCGTCGGGCGCCCTGTTTGCATTCGCTGCGTCGTTCGACGACGTCGTGATCGCGCTGCTGATTGCCGGGCCCGACCAGCGCACGCTTCCGCGCGAGATGTTTTCTGGCCTGCGCGACAGCATGACTCCGGCGCTTACCGCGGTGGCCACCATCATGATTGTCTTCTCGACCACGCTGTTCCTGCTGATGCAGGCGCTGCAGCGGCGCGCGCGAAAGTCCAGCGGCAAAACCTGAGCAGCCACGTGGCGGTTGGTGCCCTGGCCCCAGCCGGCATCGGTCGGCCACTGGTGCCACTGCCTGGCCCCGGCTCAGCGACGCGCCTCGAGCATGCGGGCGATGGCGTCCAGGCCCAGGCGGCGGGCATGCGCTAAGGCGGTCATGTGGTCACGGTCCTGCAAGAGCGGATTGGCGCCGGCCGCAAGCAGGCGCCGGACCATCTCGGTGTGGCCGTTGATCACGGCCAGCATCAATGGCGTCTGGCCCGCCTCGTCCGCGCCATCGAGCGCGGCGCCGCGCGCGATCAACTGCGCCAATTGCGACACGTCGCCCGCACGTGCGATGTCCCGCAGCGCCACCGTCGGGTCGCGCGCCATGCGTTCGCCATCGCGTTGGCGCAGCGCCGGTTGCGCCGACGCGCCCGATTGCTCCTGCGCCATGGTGCCGCGCGCGCCGGGCATCGCGCCCGATTTCTCCTGCGCCATGGTGCCGCGTGCGCCGGGCGTAACGCGCGCTGGCGGCGCAGGGGCGAGCACGGCGGCGTCATCGGCCTCAACGCGGACAGACGGCAGCACCGGCGCGGCCACCTTGTCGGCGAGTTTCGCCGCCGGCGCGGCTGGCACGGCCTCGTTCGCCACCGCCGGCGCTGGCGGCGTACCTGCGCCGGGCGAAGATGGCATGGGCTGCACCGGTTCGTCACGCGCCGCCGGCGCCGTGGTCGCGCCTGGCGGATCGGATTTGCTGCGCACGGACCCGCGTGACGGGTCCAGCCGAAGTCGGGACTCGGGCTCGGGCGCGCGCGCGGCCGGGAGCGCGCCCTGGTTCTTGTCCACGGCGGCCGGGAATGGGGTTGCCGGCGGCAGCGCCTGTGGCGCCGGCGACGCGTCGACGACCGCACTGCCCTGCACCAGTTCCTTCTCCTGCGGTGTGCCGCGGTCGAACTGCAGCAGCAGCAGACCGGTCAACCCCACCAGCGCCACACTGGCCAGCGCGGACATTTTCCAGCGTGACTGGTTTGCCGCCACGTCGCGCCGCGCTGCGGGCGCCGCCGGGTCCTGCCGGTGCGCGGCGACGACGGCCAGTGCATGGGCACGCACCGCCGCGCGCACGCGCTCGGCCGGGCGACTGGTGTCCTGCGCGCTGGCCTGGCGGTAACGCAGCAGCAGTTCGTCCGGTGGCTCTGGTTGCGTCATGCAAACTCCTTCAGGCGCTGGCGCAAATGGTTGCGCGCGTAACGCAGGCGGCTCTTGGCGGTCTCGAAGCTCACGCCGGTGGTGCTGGCGATTTCCTCCACACGCAACCCTCCTT
>JANLQZ010000265.1:0-8449 GCA_031368125.1 Betaproteobacteria bacterium | reverse complement strand
CGGCCGCCTAGCGCGGCGACAGAACCATTGCGCTGGTGGCGCTGATTCGGCCTTGTCCGCCCAGCTGTGCGATGGCCCGCGACACGGCCAGGCTCAAAGCGAAGTCGTCGGCGCAGACGATCACGGGCTTGGGGACAGTTGGCTGCATTCAGCGATTATGCGAAGCACAATCTCGGACAGTGAAGCCCTGGCTCCGACCCACCTGTCGAGGAAAATGGGCCGGCCTCCGATCCCGTGCCGGTGCCGGTGCCTGTGCCGGTGCCGGTGCAAAAATGCGAGGAATCAGGAAAGAATCCACGCAAGGCGATCCAAAGTCATCCAGCATCTTCAAGCGCAGTTGCGCAACGAGCTGACAGCGACCAACCAGTATTTTTTGCACTACGCCAGCTAAAGCCCGATCGCGGCGATGCCGGCGCGGGCAATCTGGGCGTCCTCGCTGGACTTGACGCCACTGACACCGACAGCCCCGATCACGTTGCCGTCCTTGACGATCGGCACGCCGCCCTCAAGCAATCCTTCGAGGTTCGGGGCGCTCAGGAATGAAACCCGGCCGCCGTTGATCATGTCCTCGTAGACCTTGCTGTCCCGGCGCCCAAGAGCAGCGGTTCGCGCCTTGGCCGGCGCAATATGGGCAGAAATCGCCGCGGCACCGTCAAGCCGTTGCAAGTACAACAAATGGCCGCCGTCGTCCACGACCGCGATGGACACCGCCCAGCCATGGCTGGCCGCTTCGGCTTCCGCAGCAGCGGCCAACTTCTTGATGTCGGCGAGTTCGAGGATGGGTTTGCTTTTCATGGGCTAGGATCAGAAAGACGGTGGGCGCCACCGCGGCCCGGCAAGCATAACCGGTGTCGCTTCGCCCCCGGCCAGTCGGCCATCGAAAAACAACCCTTCTCCGGGACGGCATTTGCGGCCTGGAGATTTGGGACGCGGCCTTGATTTACCCTAGAATCCGCCCCATCTGCTTGGCAGAGTAACAAAGGAGTCCATGAAATGAACGACCGCGTACAAACCATCGGCCAGACTGCTGGCTACGGTTATGAGATATCTGCGCAGCAACGCAACAAGGTGCTTCGGAACACCTATTGGCTGCTGGCCTTGAGCATGCTGCCGACCGTGCTTGGTGCTTGGGTCGGCGTCACAACCGGTATCACCGCCTCGCTCGGCGGTGGCCTGGGCCTGGTCGTATTCCTGGGT
Organism: Betaproteobacteria bacterium; assembly: GCA_031368125.1. Taxonomy (GTDB): domain Bacteria; phylum Pseudomonadota; class Gammaproteobacteria; order Burkholderiales; family Burkholderiaceae_C; genus CAISIP01. Next base: position 7,252 of record JANLQZ010000265.1, on the reverse strand, counting down.
GGTGCGTTCGGCTTCATGTTCGCGATCGAAAAGACAAAGAACTCCGCCATGGGCGTGCCAGTGTTGCTGGCGTTCACGTTCTTCATGGGGTTGATGTTGTCGCGCCTGATCGCCATGGTGCTCGGGTTCAAGAACGGTTCCGAACTGATCATGATGGCATTTGGCGGCACGGCCGGCGTGTTTTTCGTCATGGCCAGCCTGGCGACCGTCATCAAACGCGACTTGACCGGCATGGGCAAGTGGCTGACGGTCGGGGCGCTGGTCCTGATGGTCGGCGCAATCATCAATGTATTCGTGGCATCCAGCGCCGGCATGATGGTCATTTCGGTACTGGCGATCGGCATCTTCAGCGCGTTCATGCTGTTTGACCTCAAACGCATCGTGGACGGCGGTGAAACCAACTACATCAGCGCCACATTGGCCTTGTACCTCAGCATCTACAACGTGTTCCAGAGTCTCTTGATGCTGCTGGGCATTGGCGGCGGCAGCAACGACTAGAAACCGGCCCGACCCCGCTTCGAAAAGGACCCCGAAAGGGGTCTTTTTCTTGGGCTTGCGGCGTAGCGCGGCTTCAGCAAACTGCGCAATCTGCCGATAATCGTGGAACTATCCTGCCGCCCCGATGAAATTCCTCCTGCTGCCCGTCGCACTCACCTTGCTGTTGGCCGGGTGCGAGATTCCGGGTCTGGGTCCGGATCCCAGAATCGCGCAGCGCGAAGCCGATGGCAAGGCCATCGGAGGGGCATGCAGACACGCGCTGCGCGGCATCGAGGACTGCTACGGACTCAATGAAAAGGCGATCAAGACCGCGGTCTTCGAAGGCTGGAAGGAAATGGACCAGTACATGCGCGAGAACAAGATCGAAGGTATAGCGCCCAAAGAGGCGAAGGCGCAGGAAACCGAAGAAGTCGTGCTGGACGAAAAACGTCCCAAGACCTCCGGCACGGAGAAGGCGGTCGCCGAAACGCGGCCCAAGACCGACGCGGTGATCGCGTCGAAAAAGCCGGTCGAGAAGACGGTGGCGAAAGCTGCCCCGCACTGACAGCGCGAGCCGTCAGCCCGCCATCGGTCCGTCCACCCGATCGAACACCGCCATGCTTTCCACGTGGGCGGTATGCGGAAACATATTGACGACGCCAGCCGCTGAACAGGTGTAACCCGCCTGGTGCACCAGCAACCCGGCATCACGGGCGAGCGTGGCCGGATTACAACTCACGTACACAATGCGCTTCGGCGGACTCCAGTTGCGCGTGGCTGCGGCGAGGCCGGGCGACACGGTGGGCTGATCCGGCCAAGCGACGCATTGGGCCAATGACGCGCGGGCCTGGTGCAGGTCCGCCAAAGCCTTGACCAGGGCGAACGCGCCTTCGCGCGGTGGATCGAGCAGCCACCTTTGGGCGGTGCCATCGTCGAGCAGTCTTTCGGCTGTCATCTCGAACAGGTCACGCGCAACAAAGCGGGTTGTGCCCAGCACCGGAACTGCGCCATTGCCAGTGCGAACCGATTGGGCATTGTCCTGCGCCCGGGCGACCAGCGCCTTGCTGCCTTCCACGCCAAGGACTTCACTCGCCTGGGTGGCCAGCGGCAAAGTGAAGTTTCCAAGGCCACAAAACCAGTCGATCACGCGTTCGCTTCTCCGTGTCCCCAGAAGACGCAGCGCTTGCCCCACCAGCACGCGGTTTACGAATGGATTGACCTGCGTGAAATCGGTCGGCCTGAACGGCATGCGAAGCCCGAACTCCGGCAAATCGTAGGCCAGTGTCTGGCCAACCGCATCCAGCAGGGTCACCGAATCAGGACCCTGCGGCTGCAACCACCATTGCACATGGCGCGACCGCCCGTCGACCGCGCCGGAATGGGCGGCCGCGAACGCGCGCAGCTGCACAAGATCCTCGGCGCCAAGCGGTTCGAGGTGGCGCAACACCAGCGCGATCACCGTCGATGCGCCGGAGTCGCCCATAGCCAGTTCTATTTGCGGACACGTTTCCCGCGCCCGCATGCCCTGGATCAATTCGCGCAGCGGCATCAGCAGGGCGCTGACAGATGCAGGCAACACATGGCACTCTTGCATGTCGGCGACGAAGCTGCTCTTGCGTTCATGGAATCCGACCAGGACGGCGCCTTTCTTGCGCACGTAACGGACCGACAAGCGCGCCCGGTAGCGGTATTCCCATGCCGGTCCCTCGATCGGTCGCAATATGTTGTCCGGTCGCACGCGACCGAGGTGCCACAGACTGTCTTCCAGCACGCGCTGTTTTGCGGCGACTTGCGCACCGACGTGCATGTGCTGCAGCTTGCATCCGCCGCAGGCCCCTTCATGCAGGCCGAAGTGCGGGCAAAGCGGCCGCACGCGCTGCGACGACTCGCGGTGGATCAGGCGCACGGTCGCCTTTTCGAAGCTGGACTTGCGGCGCGTGGTGGTGACAGTGACGATCTCGAACGGCAACGCGCCCTCGACAAACACCACTTTGCCATCGGCCCGGTGGGCGATGCCCTGCGCATCGATATCGAGTGATTCGATCGCCAGCCTGTCGTCCACCAACATGGCCGAGTTCCCCCCGAGTTCGCTCATTGCGGTGCCATCTCAAACCCAGGCACAAAGGTACTCCTGCCAATGTGTCTCGTACGTGGCCAATTGGCCCAGCATGTCCTTACCAGGACTGGCCATATCATGGAGCGCGCACCCGGCGCTTTCAACGCTGCGGAAGGTACTTGGCCGGATCCACCGGTTTGCCCTGACGGCGGACCTCGAAATGCAGTTTCACGCGATCGGCGTCGGTGCTTCCCATCTCGGCAATCTTCTGGCCCTTGCGTACAGTCTGGTCCTCCTTGACCAGAAGCACCTGGTTGTGAGCGTACGCGGTCAGGTAGGTATTGTTGTGTTTGAGAATGATCAGGTTGCCGTAACCTCGCAAACTGGCCCCCACATAGACCACGCGGCCGTCCGCCGCTGCCAGCACCGGGTCACCGGCCGCGCCTCCGATGTCCAGGCCCTTGTTCTTCACGTCGTCGAAGCCCGTCAGCACGCTGCCACGCGCCGGCCAGATCCACGCAATGTCGTCCTCCGCAAGGGGGGCCGCAACTGGCGCCGCTGGCGCCGCGGCGGCAACAACTGGGGCGGTACTGGTTTGACCTGCCGCCGTCGACGCACTTGCGCCCTGCGCCGGAGCCACCGCAACGGTGGTGACGGTGGACGACGCGACCGGTTTCGTAACCGCCACGGCAGCCACGGAGGCTGCCGGCGGTACCACGCGCAGCACCTGTCCAACTTCAATCAGGTTCGGATTTTCCAGGCCATTCCAGCGCGCGACGTCCCTCCAGTTCTGCCCGGTGTCCAGGCCGATCCGGATCAGTGTGTCGCCCGGTTTGACCGTGTAGTAGCCGGGCTTGCCGGCGTTTTCGGAACCGGCCGGCGGCCGCTGGACGGGCGCAGCCGGGTCGGCGGCCGCCGGTGTGGGCGCGGCAACCCCGGCACCCCGATCTTCCACCGGAGCACGACTGGAGCCCTTCGAACTGCAGCCGGACAACCAAAATGCCACGCAGAGCGACAGCAACAACGCAGCGCCGCGACCAGACAGACCCATCATTCGCAATCCCTTCAGGCAATGCCCGATTTTAGGGGGACAAAATGCACCCCTTCGAAAACAGTCTGGTGCAAACCATGCCGCGTCTTGTCGATCACCACCAGCGCCTGCTGCCCGGGTGCCCCGGCCGCTCCCGAGACGGGGGCGACGATACGCCCGCCGACAGCCAGCTGTTCGGTCCAGGCCAGCGGCACCGCCTCGCCGCCAGCCGCCGCTATGATGCCGGCGTACGGCGCCCCCTTGGCGAAACCCGCCATTCCGTCGCCGAACAGCAAATGCACGTTGGCCAGCCGTAGCTCGCGCAAATTCTCGCGCGCCCGGTCATGCAGGCCACGCAGCCGCTCGATGCTGTACACCTCGTCGGCCAGCAAACTCAACACGGCGGCCTGGTAACCGCAACCAGTGCCGACCTCGAGCACCCGGCCCAGCCGGCCTTCGCGGCCATTGCGCAGCAACACAAGCATGCGCGACACCACACCGGGCTTGGAAATGGTCTGTCCCAGACCGATCGGCAGGCTGGTGTCTTCGTAGGCCTGGGCTCGCAGCGCCGAGTCCACGAAACGGTGTCGCTCGATGGTCCCCATCGCGCCCAGCACCGGGGCATCCGAAACGCCTTGCCCGACGAGTTGTTTGACCATATTCCGTCGCGCGGCGACCGAGCCCGACTCCGGCGCCGACACAGCGCCCATGGCACGGGGCGCTTCACCGGAACGCGCGCCAACCACTGCCCGCGTTTGCACCGGCGCCTTGTCTGTCCCCGCCGTTGTTGCGGCCGCCGATGCCCACGAACTGGCGGCTGCCCGATCGAACCGGGCCGGGAACGACGGCCTTTGCTTCATGCCGAGCCGGGCCGGCCATTCGGGACCAGCCTGGCAGCCGTCTGTCCCCAATAGCTCAGGTAGTCGTGGTCGGTCAAATCGGTCTTCAGCGGTGTCAACGAGACATGCCCTTGAACCGTGGCATGAAAATCGGTGCCATCGGCGTCGTCCTTGGCGGCGCCTGCGCCGCCGATCCAGTACATCGTCTCGCCGCGCGGGCTGATCTGCGTGATGACGGTCTCGGCCGCGTGCCGGCGCCCCAGCCGGCATACCTTGAGCGGCCTGATCTGGTCGAACGGCAGATTGGGGATGTTCACATTGAGCAACCACGGACTGCTGCCCACGAGACTGCCCTGCTGCATTTGAAGCACCAGTTCCCTGGCCTTGGCGGCCGCCGCGTCCAGATGGCCCCAGCCTTTCTCCACCTGGGAAAAGGCGATCGCCGGGATGCCGAGCAGGTAACCCTCCATTGCCGCTCCCACGGTACCGGAATAAATGGTGTCGTCTCCCATGTTCGCGCCATTGTTGATTCCGGCCACGACCAGGTCCGGCCGGTACCCCAGCAGGCCGGTAAGCGCGATGTGGACGCAATCGGCCGGTGTCCCGTTGATGTACCGGAACCCGTTGTTCGCGCGCGTGACATACAGCGGTGCATTCAGGGTGAAGGCGTTGGACTTTGCGCTGTTGTTCTGCTCGGGTGCGACCACCTCCACTTCGGCAATGTCCTTGAGCGCATCGTAGAGGGCGACGATGCCGGGTGCCTGGTAGCCGTCATCGTTGGAGACAAGAATTTTCATGGTTGATATCGGTGGGGTTCGATTGTAGGTTGGCGGCTGCGCGGCAGGTCACAGGTGAGACATTTATGCCCCGGGGCCGGGCCGTATCATTGCGGCCTACCTTTTGGAGATCCAGAATGCATGCATGGCTTTGTGAAAACCCGGTCGGCGTGGACGCGCTCGAATGGAAGGAACTCGCAACACCACAGCCCAAAGCCGGCGAGGTGCTGGTCGAAATCAAGGCTGCCAGTCTCAACTTCCCCGACCTGTTGATCGTCCAGAACAAGTACCAGACCAAGCCTGCCCTGCCCTTCGTGCCGGGCTCAGAATTCGCCGGGATCGTGCAAGCCGTGGGTGAAGGCGTAACACATCTGAAACCAGGCCAGCACGTCGCCTGCCTCTCCGGGACCGGGGGATTTGCAACCCACACGATCGCCCAGGCCAAGCTGTGCATACCGCTGCCAACCGCCTTTTCTTTTGTCGATGCGGCGGCCTTCATCATGATCTACGCCACGTCGCACCATGCTCTGGTGGACCGGGCCCAACTCAAGGCCGGCGAAACCGTGCTGGTGCTGGGTGCTGCCGGCGGAGTAGGAACGGCCGCAATCCAGATTGCCAAGGTCATGGGCGCCCGCGTGATCGCCGCCGCATCGACCGATGACAAGTGCACGTTGTGCAAATCTCTGGGCGCCGACGACGCGATCAACTACGGGCGCGACAACCTGCGCGAGGCGGTGAAGGCGATCACGCATGGAAAGGGCCCGGATGTCATATACGACCCGGTTGGGGGCGAATTCGCGGAGCCGGCGTTCCGGTCGATCGCCTGGCGGGGACGTTACCTGGTGGTCGGATTCGCCGCCGGACCGATCCCTTCGCTACCGCTGAACTTGCCCCTGCTCAAGGGCGCGTCGATCGTCGGAGTGTTCTGGGGTGACTTCGCGCGGCGCGAGCCCGAGGCAAACCAAGCCATGATGGCACAACTCGCCCAGTGGTATGCAGCGGGGAAGATCAAGCCGGTGATCGATCGCACCATGCCGATGCGCGAACTCAAGGCCGCTTATGCCCACATGGGTTCGCGGGGTGTCAAAGGCAAACTGGTGATGGTCAACTGACGCTAACGTGCCTGGGCAGGAGGCTGCCGCGGGACCACGACGGGTTCAGGTCTCCAAGTCGGTTGGAAACTCGGGCAGACCCATCAACTGCGTGACAGGTTGGGTGTCGACGTACTTTTCTGCCGGCTCCTTGGTCGCCTCGGTCCACAACGCCCAGACCGAGTCGGAGTCTTTCTCGACCACGTCCGGCAGCGGCGGCATATCGCCAGGAACATAAAGATCAGCTGGCGTGGCGGGCACTTGACCCGGCTTGGCAGAGGATTTCGGGCTGTTTGCCATGACTTGTTCCCCTTTGATAACAACTGGCCAAACAATAACGCAATTTCACGGGTTTTGCTGCCAAAAATTCGGCGCCCGTCGGGGGACGCCAGCAAACTGCTGGCAAGCGTCGATGCCGGGCCCCACTGGCCCGGTCGACAACACCCACACCGAGCCCTGCCAGTGCGACATCGGCGACGAGCGACGAGAACGATGCCACCATCTTCGCAGCGTCGAGCGCGGCCACCGACACCACATTGGCGAACTCCGCCGGGTAGGTCACCTGTCTCGATGGTCGATTTCGGTGAACGCGTTCCAGTCCTTTCTGGCGCATGACCCGAACATTGCCAGCAGGGACTTCGGCGCCGGACCTGCGCAACCCATCAGCTCGAGGTGGATTTCTCATGGCACTGCCGCGATGACACGGATTCACCCGCTGGCGTGCCGAGATGGCGCCAAAGCACTCACCTGCAGTTCGGCGATCGCCTTGAACCCGCCACGCAATCGACGCGCACAAAAAAGCAACCCCGCAATCATTTGATGGCGGGGTTGACTTTGTCTATTTGGGGTGGCTGATGGGGCTCGAACCCACGACAACAGGAATCACAATCCTGGACTCTACCAACTGAGCTACAGCCACCGTATCGGCTGAATTATATCGCCGCTCGCCTAGCGCGTGGCACCGGTCGCGATGTCACTGCCGG
>JANLQZ010000763.1:0-1569 GCA_031368125.1 Betaproteobacteria bacterium | reverse complement strand
GCAGCCTGCCCTGCAGGAAATGCCAGAACGTGGGCCGGCCGTCGGGGTAGACGATGGTGATGTCCAGCATCGCCCGGAACTTGTCGCCCATCGCGTTGAGCGCCAGCGCCATGCCGCCGGCCTTGGGCTTGAGCAGGCGTGTATAGGGCGACTGCTGGCGGGCATGTTTGGCCACCGTGAAGCGCGTGCCCTCGGGAAAGTTCATCACGCTGGTGGGCACCAGGGCGAACTTCTCGCACGCCTTGCGCGTGGTCTCCTGATCCTTGGCGCGCATTTCGGGGTGCTGTTTGAGGAACTCCTCGCTGTGGCGGCGCATGAACGGAAAATCCAGCGCCCACCAGGCCAGCCCCATCACCGGCACCCACATCAGCTGCTGCTTGAGGAAGAACTTGAGCAGCGGAATGCGCCGGTTCAGCAGGTGCTGCAGCACCAGGATGTCGACCCACGACTGGTGGTTGCAGGTCACCATGTACCAGCTGCGGCGGTCCAGCCCAGCGATGCCCGCCACGTCCCAGCGGGTGCGCTGCGTCAGCGCCATCCAGGCGCTGTTGCAGCTGATCCAGGCCTCGGCCACGAACAGCAGCGCCGGCGCGATGGCGAGCCGGAATGCGCTCACCGGCACCAGCAGCTTGACCAGCGCCAGCAGCAGCAGGATCGGCACCCAGAACAGCGCATTGAGCACCATCAGCACCGACGCGATGACGCCGACCAGCACGGCAGGCAGGACGTTCAGCATGCCGCGCCCCGCGCCCGGTCCTGGTCCATCTGGCGCACCAGCGCGCGTGCTTCGTCGCCCTCGGGGATTGCCCGCCCGCTGTCGCGCCACTGCACTGCGGCCTTGAAGCCGTGCTCCTGCGCGTAGCGCCGGAACCACATGCCCTCGGGGTTGTGGCGCGTGATGCCGTCGAACACGGTGGCCATCTGCTGGCTTTGTTCTAGCCCCATCGTCAGCATCACCTGGTTCACCACCATCTTGTGCATGGCGAGCTGCGCGCCGGGCACGCCGGCGATGCGCAGCGCCAGCTGCAGCGTGGTGTCTTCGAGCCGGTGGTACGGGACGCTGTCGTTGGCCAGGCCCCAGTCGAGCGCCTTGCGGCCGTCGATGGTGTCGCCGGTGAACATCATCTGCTTGGCGCGCGTGGGCCCCAGGCGGTAGGTCCACATGGCGGTGGTGGGGCAGCCCCACACCCGGGTCGGCATGTAGCCGATGCGCGCGTCGTCGGCCATCACCAGCAGGTCGCAGCTCAGCGCAATGTCGCTGCCGCCGGCCGCCGCGTAACCATGCACCTTGGCGATGGTCGGTTTGGGGCTGCGCCACAGGCTCATGAAGTCCTCGGTGTTGCGCTTCATGAACGCATAGTCGGCCATCGGGTCCCACGGAAACCGCTCCTGCTGGCACGGGTGGTCGACCTCGCCTTGCCCGAAATGGGTCAGGTCGTAGCCGCCGCAAAAGCCCTTGCCCGCGCCTTCGACCACGATCACATGCACCGCGGGCTCGGCATTCGCCCATTCCACCGCGGCGCGCAGCTCGCGCGGTGTGGCGTCGTTGATGGCGTTGAGTTTCTCGGG
>JANLQZ010000749.1:0-13193 GCA_031368125.1 Betaproteobacteria bacterium | reverse complement strand
CCGAACGAGAGCGGGATCATCATGAACTCCAGCCGCGCCGAAATGCCGTAGGCGGCCACCGCTGCCGTGCCGTAGCTGCGCAGCTGCGCCGTCACCAGGATCGTCGCCAGGTTGGCGATGGTGGCCAGCGCGCAGGCGACGGCACCGACCGACAGGATGCGCTGGAACAGGGGCCAGGTCGGCCGGAGGCGCAGGGTCGGCACAAAACCCGCTCCACCGGCCATGACGACTATTGCCATCACGGCGGTGGTCAGCCAGTACACCAGCGCGAAAGCCGCACCGAGGCCGGCCAGCCCCATGCCGGCCGGCTCGGCCAGCGCCCAGCTGAGCACCGGCAGCACCACCCACATCAGCGTCAGCGTCCTGGCCGCGAGCCCGTGGCGACCACCGCCGAACAGCCATCAGCAGTAGCTGGTGGCCGAACGCGCGGACGCCGGGCCGGCGACCGCTTCGAGCATCCAGCCGCCAAAGACGGACAAGCCGAGCGCGAACAACAGGCCGCCCACGCAGGCGATCAGCAGGGCATGTACTACCAGCGCGGCGGCCTCGTCGCGGCGTGCCGCCCCGAGTGCGCGCGCAATCGCCGCCACCACGCCGCCACCCATGGCGCCGGCGGACATCTGCTGCATCAGCAACGCAAACGGCAGCAGCACCGCCCAGCCCGCCAGCGCCGCCGTGCCCTGGCGCGCCGCCAGCGCTGTCTCCACCAGTTGCGCGACCACCTGCAGCGCGGCCAGCAACGTGGTCGGCGCGGCCAGCGCCACCACCTGGCGCAGCAGGGTCGAGGCGGATGCTTCGGGCGCAGGATGCCGGGTTGGGGGCGTTATCACATTCTGGTCGGCTGGCATCGGCTGCATCTTACGGGGCCGGGCACAGTGCCATCGTGCCCAACCTCGTCTGCGGTCCCGTGGGCGCCGTGACATGGTGCGCCGGGCGCATACTGCGCGGGTGCCGGCCGCGAGGACGGCGGTCGTGCAAGCGATCGGCAACTGCCTACCAAGCGCCGCCACGGGCTGCGCTGGCGGCCGTGGGTCACAAAGGTCGATGCCTGTTCCCGCAACCCACAACCACTCTGGATCAACCCCACATGGAAATCAATCCGCTCGACGCCGTCGACGCCGACACGCCGTCGCCATTCAACCGGCGGCCTTCCCTGCTCAACCCCGCCGTGGCCGTCACCGTGGCCCTGCTGGCGACCTTCATGGGCATCTGCAAGGTCAAGGACGACAACATCGTGCAGGCGATGCAGCAGGCGCAGGCCGACCGGATCGACCATTGGGCCTTCTACCAGGCGCGCAACCTCAGGGAAGAGGTGGCGAAGTCGACACTGGTGCAATTGCGCCTGCAGGCCGCCGTCGCGGGGCCGCAGCATCAGGCGGCGTTCCAGGAGCAGATCGCAGCCTACGACGCGCTGGCCAAGGATCAGGCGCACAAGAAGGAGGACCTGCGCGTCCAGGCGGAGAAAGACCAGGCGACCTACGACGCGCTGAATTTCCATGACGACCAGTTCGATCTTTCCGATGCCATGATCGCCATTGCCATCTCGTTGCTGGCGGTCACCGCGCTGACCCAGCTATGGTGGCTGTTTGGCCTGAGCCTGGTCCCGGCCGCATTCGGCGTGGTGATGGGAATGGCCGGGCTGGCCGGCTGGGGCATCCATCCCGGCGCGCTGATCAGGCTGCTGAGCTAGGGCGCGTCGGCATGCCACGGTGTTCGCGATGCAGCGTAACGCAAGGGTCGGCACTATCAAACCGCGCGCCGCCTGAAACGGGTGCGAACCTGGCGCTGGAGCGGCGCGCACACAGCAGCGCGCGCTCAGGCCGGGCGCGCGCACCCCGCTCAACGCCGCTTCATCTGCACGGCAGCGCAGCCGGCTCCATCGCGGCACCATGGTCGGCCAACAACAGGCGCAGCACCGAGCGATGGCAATGTGCTTCGTTCTCGCAATAACAACCGACCGAAAAATTGCTGTGTTGCGACAGCGCGGCCAACAGCGCCAGCGCATGGACGACCTCGGGTTTCGCCATCTCGGCGCGGTACTTGCGAATGAAGACGGCCCATTGCGCCGCCGTGGCGGCGGCCTGGCCGAGCTTCATGGTTTCCAGGCTCGGCGCCAGGTTGGGAAACCATACGTCGTACCAGTTCTGCCGGGCGAACTCCGACTTCGGCACGCCCCGTGGCGGGCGCCGTACCGTGCCGATGCGCGTGCCCTCGCCCGCGCCACGTGCGCTACCCAGCCTGACTACACGAACCACCATGGCGGCCTCCTGCAAGAAACGGTACTGTTGAGGTTGTCGATATTCAAGACACCGTTCGGGCTGAGCCTGCCCGGTAAGCGGCGATACGCGCCCGCAGCCCGGGCACCGCGGCCGAGCGCACCAGCGCGGCGAGGTCGGCATCGCGGTGGTCGGCCCGCGTCGCGGCACGAATGGCGGCGGCCGTCACCCCATCGACCGGCGAGGTCGGCTGGGTCGGCCGGGCCGGCAGGTTGCCGACGACCGACACCAGGCCGGCTGCCAGCGCAGCGCGTGCGTCGAATTCTGCCCCTTCGAGCACCACCCGGCGTGCCGCATCCGCGCCGATGCGCTCGGCCAGGCGGCGGGTGCCGAGCACGATGCCGAACTGCGCACCCGGAAAACGCAGCGTCGTGTTTTCGGCTGCAACACGTTGCTCGCACACCGTGAACAGGTCGGCGCCCGCGCCCCAGGTGCGGCCATGGGACAGCGCCACGGTGCGCAGGGGCGCGTGCCACCACATCGACAGCAGGATTTCGATTCGCACCAGGCGCAGCAGCAGGTCGCCGTCGGACACGGTGTCCAGATCGGACAGATCCAGCCCGGTGCAGAAATGCCTGCCTTCGCCGCGCAGCACCAGCGTGTGGTTCGCGCCGTCAGCGATGGCCTGGCCGCTCTCGGCAATCAGCGACTCGACCAGCCCTGGCCCCAGTGCATTGCCAAGGTCGGGCCGGTTCAGCGTGAGTGTCGTCACGCCGGAATCATGCTGGACGATCAACACAGGCCGGCCTGCGCGCGAACGGCAGCCGAACGGTCCCAGAGGTTGGGCAGCAACGCATTGTCGTAACCGGAGACGAAGTCCAGCAGGGCGCCCGATGTGTCGAGCCGGTGCCGGCGCACCGCGCCGATGTTGGCGCCGTAGACATGGATGCTGACCGCCGGCCCGCCGTCCCAGGCATGGCTCACACGGTGCCAGTCGCCGACAGTGGGCGAAACTGCCTCGATGTCGCCGCGCTGCATCACATGGTCCTTGCCCGTGGCAACCGGTTGCCCACCCTGCAGGCGGAACTCGTCGCAGCGCTCGGCTCCGCGCAGCACACCCACCAGACCCCATACCGTATGGTTGTGCACGGGCGTACTCTGGCCGCTGCTCCAGACAAAACTGACGACCGAAAACCGCTCCAGCGGATCGGCATGCAGCAGGTATTGCGCGTAGCGGTCCTGGCGCGGCGCGGCAAAGACCTCGGGCAACCAGTCGTCGCGCTGAATCAGGCGCGAGAGGTGGGCGCGGCCTTCGGCCAGCAGCCCGTGCTCTTCGGTTGTTGCACCGGCCAGGGTGGTCATCGCGCTGACGAATTCGCGCAGTGGAGCGATGGTGTCGGTCATTTCGGTTCTCCTGGCAAGATGGATCGCGCCCCGGGGTGCGGCCGGTGTGATGCTGCGCGCTGGCTTGCGCCGGCTACGATAACCACTCGGTCGACCCAAGCAAAACCATAACGCCGTCGATATTTCAGTGCTGATGTTCTGCCTGTTGTTCTACCTGTTGGACCCAGGTTCGCCTGGTCCACCAGGCCCCAGCCATCCTAACCCCGGATCATAGGTGCCACCATGAAAGTTCTCTCCAGCGTGCGGGTCGTCGAAATCGGCGGCATTGGCCCCGGCCCCTTCTGTGCGATGCACCTCGCCGACCTGGGCGCGGACGTGGTCTCGGTCGTGCGCGCCGCGCCCGGCGCCAAGGCCACCCGCACCGTGCTCAACCGGGGCAAACGCAGCATCACCGCGGACCTCAAGTCGCCGCAGGGGCGCGACACGGTGCTGCGGTTGGTCGAGCACGCCGACGTGCTGATCGAAGGCATGCGCCCCGGTGTGATGGAAGACCTGGGCCTCGGGCCCGAGGTGTGCGCGCGGCACAACCCGAAGCTGGTGTACGGGCGCATGACCGGCTGGGGTCAGCACGGCCCGCTGGCCCACGCCGCCGGGCACGACAACAACTACATTTCGGTCTCGGGCGCGTTGTGGCATGCCAGTCCGGCCGGGCAGCGGCCAGTCACGCCGTTCACGCTGGTGGGCGACATCGGCGGCGGCGCGCTGTACCTGGCGGTCGGCCTGCTGTCGGGTCTGCTCAAGGCGCGCACCACCGGCCGCGGCACGGTGGTCGACGCCTCGATCCTCGACGGCTCGGCCCACATGCTCAACCTGCTGCTGCACGCGCGCCACGCCGGCATCGTCGGCGACGAACGCGGCAGCAGCATCCACGACAGCTCGCCTTTCTACGAGACCTATGTGTGTGCCGACGGCGAACACATCACTGTCGGTTCGATCGAACCGCAGTTCTACGCACTGCTGCTCGCGCAACTCGGCCTGCAGCACGACCCGGACTTTCAGTCGCCGCAGTGGGACCGATCCACCTGGCCACGTCGGCGCGCCCGGCTCGCGGCGATCTTTCTGTCGCGCACGCGCGCACAGTGGCAGCAGGACATGGAGGGCAGCGACATCTGCTTCGGCGCCGTGCTGCGCCCGTCGGAGGCGGCCCGCCATCCGCACAACCTGGCGCGTGGTGTGTACCTGGAGCCCGACGGCGTGCTGCAGACCGCGCCCGCGCCGCGTTTCGACGGTGCGGCCTACGCGCCGGGCGTGATGGCCGCCAACGGCGAACATACCGAAGCCGTCATGGCGCACATCGGTGCAGCTGATGCCAGCACCGTCTGGCGCGACGCGCGCTGAAGTGGCTGGCCCGGCGCGCTGCGCCGCGTCAGCGCGGCGCCATGCGGATCGCGCCGTCGAGCCGGATCGTCTCGCCGTTGAGCATCGGGTTCTCCAGGATGTGTAATGCCGTCATCGCGAACTCGTCCGGACGGCCCAGGCGCGCCGGATGCGGCACGGACGCGGCAAGCGACGCCTTGACGTTGTCCGGCAGCCGTGCCAGCAGCGGCGTGTCGAACAGCCCCGGCGCGATCGTGCAGACCCGGATGAAGCGGCTCGCGAGGTCGCGCGCGGCCACCAGCGTCATGCCCACGATGCCGGCCTTGGCGGACGCATAGGGAATCTGGCCGATCTGCCCTTCGAACGCGGCCACCGACGCAGTCAGTACACAGGCCCCGCGTTCGCCGTCGAGCACTTCATTCTTCGCCATGCGGGCGGCGGCCAGCCGCAGGGTATTGAAGGTGCCGATCAGATTGAGCCGGACCACCGCCTCGTATTTCTCGAGCGAACCGGGTTCGCCGTCTTTCTCCACCACGCGCACCGCGCCGCCGCCGCCGGCGCAGTGCACCAGCGCGCGCAAGGTGCCGACGGACTGCGCGGCGTCGAACACGGCCGCCATCTGGGCCGGGTCACACACGTCGGCATGCACGTAACGCGCCTGGCCACGCAACTCGGCGACAGCGGCCGCGCCGAGCGCCTCGTTCAGGTCGGCGATCACGACCATTACGCCGCGCGCGGCCAGCTGGCGGGCGGTGGCAAGACCGAGCCCGGAGGCACCGCCGGTCACGACGGCGGACAGGTTGGACAGATGCATGGCTTAGCTTTCTAAAGCAGGGAGGGGATCAACCGCCACTCTATAACGTCGGCGCGCGGAACGGCATCAGACCGGGCTGGGGACGGCGCAAGCTGAGGTCGCGCGGGCCAACTCCAGCATCGCCATGACCCGCGCGCGATCGAGCTGGCCGCGCAGCGCGATACACACCAGCCGGCCGTCCTGCGGCCGGGGATGTGCGGATGGCGACACCGTGGCCCGGGCGCCCACGAGCTGCAGGACGCGGCCCGCGCCGTCCAGGTCGCGCAGCAGGCCCTTGGCGCGCACCAGGCCGAGCTCCGGCGCGCCGAGCGCGTGCGCCAGCCAAGCACAGTCCACGGCATGGGAAAACTCCAGGCTGAGGCTCTCGAACACGTTCTGCGCCTGCAGCCGGGGCGCGCCCGCCACTGGCCCGGCGAACATGCCCGCAGCGCGCGGCATGGCCGCCCGCAGCGCAGCCAGGCCGCTGCCCATCACCACCGCGGGTGGCAGACTGGCGTGTTTCGCGTCCAGGACACGCGCCGACGGCGCCACCTGCGCGAGCCACACCTGCAGCGCGGCGAGCGCCTGCGGGGCGACCAGGTCGACCTTGTTCAGGACCAGCAGGTCGGCGTCGCGCAGTTGCTGCAACACGGTGTCTCCCACGTACCGGTCGGCGGCGCGAGCGCGCAGCGTCTCGGCGTCGGCCAGCACCACCACTGCATCGAGCACCAGCATTTGCAGCAACCAGAGCGTGCGCGCCACCGCGCCCGGCAGCGCCACGCCGCTGGTCTCGATCAGTATGTGCTCGGGTCGCGGCAACATGTCGGGCATCACCATCAGCGCCGCCACCAGGTCGCTGCCGAAACTGCAGCAGACGCAGCCACCCGCCAGTCGCATGACGTTGCCATCGGTGGATTCGATCAGGTCGTCGTCGATCGACAGTTCGCCGAAATCGTTGACCAGCACCGCGATGCGTCTGCCTTCGCGCTCGCGCAGCAGGTGGTTGACCAGTGTGGTCTTGCCGGCGCCCAGATAACCGCCGATCACGGTGACCGCAATCCGGTTCACAACACGCGCCGATGTCATGGCATCCGGCGGGCCTTGCCAGCGTCCGCCAGCACCTGCGCCGTGTGTTCGCCCAGTAGCGGCGGTCGCGTATCCACCTCCACCACCCGCCCATCGATTCGCACCGGGCAACCGACGGTGCTGGTCAGCACGCCGTTGGGCAAGGTCATCGGCTGCACCAGTTGCAGGTGCCTGGCCTGCGGATCCGCCAACGCCTCGGCATAACCATTGATGGGCGCGCACGGCACACCGGCGGGCGCGAACAGGCCCAGCCAGTGCGCCACCGGATGCTCGACGAAACGCGCTTCCAGCAACACCTTCAGCGCGGCTTGGTTGGCTGCACGCAGTGTCGGCGTGGCAAATCGCGCGTCATCGCGCAACTCCGCCACCGGCGTGAGCGCGCACACCTGGTGCCACAACTTGTTGTTGCCCGCCGCCACGGCGAACCAGCCATCGCTGGCGCGGTAGGCCTCGTAGGGGGAATTGCGCGGATGCGCGGACCCGAGCTTGCGCGGGTTGCGCCCGGTGCCGAAATATTCGCTGGTCTGCAGCGCCGAGATCGCGATCGTGGTGGCGAACATCGGTATGTCCACCTGCCCGCCCGGCTCGCCGTTGCGCACCCGCGCGAGCAGCGCGGCGATGGTGTAGGCGGCGTAGAGGCCGGCCGCGAAATCGACCAGCGGCACACCGGCCTTGACCGGGGCCCCATCGGGCTCGCCGGTGACACTCATCACACCGGCACTGGCCTGGATGGTGAGGTCGAAGCCGCCTTCGGCGCCACGCGGGCCGTCCTGTCCGAAGGCCGAGATCGAGCAATACACCAGCGCCGGCTTGCGCGGACCGAACCAGTCCCAGCCCAGACCCAGGCGCTGCATCGCGCCGGGCCGGCTGTTCTCTATCAGCACATCGGCATCCAGCACCAGTTGCCGGCCCAGGTCGCGTTGCTCCGGGTCTTTCAGATCCAGCAGCACCGACTGCTTGCCCCGGTTGATGGCCGCGAAGTTCTCGCTGAAGCCCTGGCTCAACGGCGGCCATTGCCGCATCGCGTCGCCTTCGGGCGATTCGACCTTGACGACCCGGGCACCGAAGTCCGCCAGCAACATGCCGCAGAACGGGCCCGCCGCCACATGGCAGAACTCGACCACCTTGACGCCGTGCAGCGGTTGAACCGGTATCACCATGTTGTATCTCGTGAAGCGTGGATGGCGCCGTGATGCAGGGCTGGCCAGAGAGTCTGATTCGGCAGACGCGCGGTGACGGCATTCGGCAGAAAGATTCGTTCGCCCTGAGCTTGGCCCGCTGTGCACGGTTCGTGTCGAACGAACGCCGATCGGGTATCAGGTGCGCGGCAGCGGCTGCAACATGCTGACGCGGTTGCCTTCGGTGTCCATGAACGACACATACTGCCCGACGCCGGGGATGGACATCGCCTCACCCAGCACTTCGCCGCCGGCTTCGGTGACTTGTTTCATTGCCGCGCCGATGTCGTCGACAGCGATCACCACCGACGGATGTTGCGCCGGCCAATCCGCTTTGCGCGCGAAGAAGCCGCCGTTGATCGCACCCGCATTCTTCGGCCGGCCGTCCTCGGTTTCGGTGGTGGTTGCCAGCACGTAGTCGCCCATGTCGGCACCGAGCGTCTGCATCTGCCAGCCGAATGCCCTCTCGTAGAAGCTGGCCATGCGGGCGCGATCGTCAAAGGGCATTTCGAAGTGAACGACGGGATTCATACCTGTTCTCCTTGTGGGTCGGGGGAATTGCCGAAGTGGCGCGGCAATCAAAGCGTCGCCGCGAGCGCTGCCAGCTGGTCTGTGGCGATGCCCCAGCCGGCGTGGAAACCCATCTTCTCGTGCGCCGCGCAGTCTTCGGCCGTCCAGTGCCGGGCGCGCGCCGTGTACCGCGTCTTGCCGCCTTCGTCTTCAAAGCTGAGAACGCCGGTGAAGAATGGCTTGGCCGCGGGCACCCAGGCCGAGGTGTACGCATCGGTGAACACGATGCGTTCGTTTGGCACGACCTCGAGGTACACGCCGCGGTTGGGCATTTCGGTTCCATCCGGCCCCTGCATCACGATGTAACTCGCGCCGCCCGCACGCACGTCGGTTTCGGCATGGATGGTTCGCCAGGGTGGCGGCGTGAACCATTGCATGATCAGCGCGGGTTCGGTCCAGCACCGGTAGAGTTTGTCGCGCGGCGCATCGATCAAGCGCGTCAGGACCAGTTCACGGGTATCCGCGTCCGGCGGGTTGGCTGCATGTGACATCTGTGCCTTTCAGGTTTGTTTACGACGATTGGCGTCGTGCCCCGGTGTTTCGGCCTGCCCGGGCCAACCAAGGCCGCGACACCGGCATGCATCTTAATGCCGCAGCCGCCGATAAGGCCTTGTGCTGCGCACAGGATCGGGCCGGCTGCCGGCTGCCGGCCGCCTATCGCGATCCGCCCTCGCTTGGCAGCCGGGCCACAACCTGCAATGCGGCCGCGCCGGGCCTGACGACAACGCCCTCGCCCGCGGCCGGGACGACCTGGGTCAGCGCCGTGATGTTGACCTGGTGCGTCACCACCACCAGCACCCCGGGCCCCTTCCACTGGCCCAGGATCTTCAACGCGGCCGATGTCTGCGCCGCGTTGCGCTCGGGCGACCCGAAGAAGGAATTGAACGCTTCGGCCTCTATTGCCATGCCGGGGAACGCCAGCTGCGCTGTTTCGCGTGTGCGGCACCACCGGGACGTCAGGACGCTGCGCACGGGGATGCGTCGCGATCTGAATTGCGCGCCGATATGCTGCGCCTGCGCGCGCCCGGCCGCATCCAGATTGCGTTGGGTGCTGCAATCGCCCAGCGTGAAGTTCGCGGGGTCCCCGACACCTGGGGCGTTGGCATGCCGGTACAACACGATCGTGCCGTCCTTGAGCGCGGACCAGCCGGATTCGGCGATTGCGGTCGCCTGGCAAAGGGCCGCGCTCAGGAAGACGCAGGTGATGGCGACCAGATGCGCGCGGCGGTCCCCAAGGCGGCCGATACGCTGGCCCAGTCGGTGTGTCAACATCACGGATAAGGCACCAAAATTGCACTACCCACTGCGTCGGTGCATCAGACCGTGCGCACGAAGTCGACCACACCCGACGCGCAGGCCAACAACTGCGCGCCGATGGTCTGGTTCCAGTGCTGCTCGGCGCCGTAGTCGAGGCGCCATTCGTGCAGGCGGCGCGTCAGGATGCCAAGGTCGTACTCGTCGGTCATGCCGATGGCTCCGTGCAGTGCGTGGGTCGTGGCGGCCACCAGGCCGGCGGCCTCGCTGGTGCGCGACTTCGCAATGGCGGCTGCCAGCAACGTCGGGGCGCTGCCCGCAGACTGGAACGCCGACTCGGCCGCGATGGCAGCTGCCGCAACGTGTTCGGCCATGAGGCTCAACTGCTGCTGGATGGCCTGGAACTTGCCGATCGACCGGCCGAACTGCACCCGCGTGTTGCAATGGTCCAGCGCCATCTCGAAGCTGCGCTGCATGGCGCCACTGAGCAGCGCAGCCGCCATGGCTGGGCAAAAAGCCTGCAGGTCGTTGCCACCGTCGGTCAGATGGAACACGGGCTCGGACGTGCGCCAGACCAGCGTCGCGCCCAGGCCGCGCGGGTCACCCACGGGATCGCGGCGTGCCGACGCGCACGGCAGCAGCAACAACTGGTCGTCCTCGCACACCAGCACATGGTCCGCGACCGCGCCACAGGGGACCATGTGGCATACCAAGCCGCTGCCGACGGTGCGGCGCAGCCGGCTGGCGACCGTCAGCATGCCCCCGGGCAGCGTTGCGCGCCCGCCGACCAGTGCACGGGCAACGATGGACTGCGCGATTGGCAGCGGCACCGCGAAACGGCCCAGGCACTCGAGGATCGGAAACAGCTCGGGCAATGGCATGCCGGCGCCGCCCTGCCCTTCGCCCAGCAGCAAGTCCAGGAAGCCCGCGGCCTCGATCTGCTGCCACAACATGCCGGGGGGGGCCACCGGCTTCGATGCGCCGGATATCGGCGCTGGTGCAATGGTCGCCCAGGAGTTTTTCCAGTGCCTGCAGAATCATGCCTGGCGCTCCATCAACGCAGTCCGAGTCCGCGCGCAATCATGCCGCGCAGGATCTCGCGTGTGCCGCCACGCAGCGAAAAACCCGGCGCCATCTGGCTGACATAAGCAAGTGTGCGGTACAGCTCCGGATCGGGTTCATCGTCGGGCCCCGAGCCCAGCGTGGCTTCGATCAGCGCCGGGATCGATTGTTCGAACTCGGTGCCCAGGTCCTTGACCAGTGCCGCCTCCACCACCGGGCTCTCCCCCGCGGCCAGCCGCGCGGTGACCGCGATCGACATGTTGCGCAGGGTCGCCAGATGCGCCACCAGGCGGCCCACCGTCGCCGCATGTTTCTGGTTGTCGCCCTGCGCTCGCAGCGTGGCGATCCAGAGTTCGAGCAAGGCGATGCTCGAGTAGATACGCTCCGGCCCGCTGCGCTCGAAGGCCAGCTCGGCATTCACCTGCGCCCAGCCGCTGCCCTCGGAGCCCAGCAGTGCGTCCGGGGCCAGCCGCACGTTGTCGAAAAACACTTCAGAGAAGTGCGCGTCGCCGGCCAAGTCGCGGATCGGGCGCACCGCGACGCCGGGCCTGGACAGGTCGACGATGAACTGCGAAAGGCCCGCCTGCCGGTCGGCCGTGTCGCCCGAGCTGCGCACCAGCGCGATCATGTATTGGCAGCGGTGGGCGTTGGTGGTCCAGATTTTCTGGCCGTTCAGCACCCATGCCGACTGCGCCGGCCGCGCGCGCGTGGATACGCTGGCCAGATCGGATCCGGAATTGGGCTCGCTCATGCCGATGCAGAAGAACGCCTCGGCGCGACAGATGCGCGGCAGGTAGAACGCCTGCTGTGCGGCGGTGCCGAATTTCAGGATCAGCGGCCCGCTCTGGCGGTCGGCGATCCAGTGCGCCGACACCGGGGCGCCGGCGGCCAGCAGTTCCTCCACCAGTACATAACGCGAAAACGCATCCAGGTTGGCGCCGCCGAATAGCGCCGGCAGCGTCACGCCGACCCAGCCGCGCGCCGCAAGACGCCTGCTGAATCCGGCGTCGAAACCCATCCAGGAGCGGGCCCGCACATGTGCCGGCGCGGGCTCCAGCGCCGATCGCAGGAACGCCTTGACCTCGGCGCGCAGGCGCTCGGCATGTGGCGGCAGTGTGGCCAGACGCAATCGGCTCGGCAAGTGACCCACAACTCCCTCCCCTGTGATCTACCACGGTCGTCGACGTCCGGCCCGGTGGTTGTCGTGGTGGCAGGGCCGCACCGCGCGATACCGCGCCAGGATCAAAGCTGTTCAGTTCGTCATGCCGGAAATGATTCGGCATCCATGGATTGCGGGCGCTGAAACCCCGGACCTGATCCGGTGCCGCAATGACATGGGTAAAGCGAACACTATTGAAGCTAGCATCCAGCTTGCGCCACCAACCACCAACCTGCAGCAGGATAACGCCATGCCCGAATTTATCAAATACGAACAACTCGACCACGTCGTCACGCTGACCATGAACGAGCCCGAGCGGCGCAACCCGCTCACCGGCAATTCGGCGGTGCCGGATTTTCTGGCGGCCATCGACCGGATCCACAACGACCACAACGTGCGCGCCGTCATTCTTACCGGCGCGGGCACGGCGTTTTCTTCCGGTGGCGACGTGCGCAACATGCAGCGCCAGGCCCACGGTGACGCCTCGGGCATGCAGATTCGCCACGAGTACCGCACCGGCATCCAGAAGCTGCCGCTGGCATTGTTCAACCTGGAGGTGCCGGTGATCGCGGCGATCAATGGTGCAGCGGTCGGCGCGGGACTGGACCTGGCCTGCATGTGCGACGTGCGCATCGCCTCGGAACAAGCCAGGTTCGCCGAGAGTTTTGTCAAGCTCGGCATCATTGCGGGCGACGGTGGCGCCTGGTTGCTGCCGCGCATCGTGGGCATGTCGCGCGCCGCCGAGATGGTGTTCACCGGTGATGCCATCACGGCCGAGGTCGCGGCCCAGTGGGGACTGGTTTCGCGCGTGGTCCCGGCGCAGCAGTTGCTCGGCGCCGCCAACGAACTGGCGCTGCGCATCGCCGCCAATCCGGGCCATGCCGTGCGCTTGTCCAAGCGGCTGTTGCGCGAGGGCATGCACACGCGCCTGGACACGATCCTGGAGATGGCGGCGGCGTTCCAGTCGCTGGCGCACCAGACCGACGACCACCGCGAGGCGGTGACGGCATTTCTGGAAAAGCGCCCACCGGCATTCAAGGGCTGAGAGCATGAGAGGCAATCCGATGCACCCGCGTGAGGCTCCAAAACAGGTCCAATCTAGGCGCAAAGCGCAGCCGGGGTGGGGCCCCGGGGAGGCTTTGCAACAACGAGTG
>JANLQZ010000714.1:0-2413 GCA_031368125.1 Betaproteobacteria bacterium | reverse complement strand
CCGGCCAAAGCGTCGAACCAGCCCCGGCCCCCTTCGGCCAGGCCGGCAGTCTGGTACAACACCGACACACGCTGCCCGCGCGGCGCCGGCGTGATGGTAGCTTGCGAGCGGGTCAGCCCGTCCGCGCCGTCGATCAGGCGGCCCCATCCTGCCACGCGATCACCCTGCACATCGGGTTGCGCCGCCAGGGCGGCAGTCAGCGCATCCCAGTCCAAAACATCGTAGTGGTCGGTCGTCAACAGCAAGGGCTCGCCTGTGGAACTGTGCACGATCTGCGGCAATGGGGCGGGCAGCAGGTGCTGCTCCAGCCAACTCTCGATAATTTCAAGGCTGGCCAGCAAAATGTCGTTTTCGTCCTGCTCTGGTTCGCCTTCCTCCTGCTCTGCTTGCGAATCACGCAACAGATCGCGCAGCCGCTCCTGGACCCCACGCCCGGCCCAGGACGAGAACCCATAGATCGCCCCGGAGAGCTGGTGCCGTGCCCCCGCCACCATCACACGCGCGCCGATCTGCATGCCAACCCGCAGCGAACGGCTGCCCTCGCGCTCGCTTACCACGAAAGGTGGCCGCTCGGTCGCCACCGCATCACACAGCGTGATGCTTTCTCCCACCACCACCTCGGTCACATCGTACAAGCGTAGCGGCTGTCGGGCGAGCTGTTCCAGCCAGGCGCGTTGCCCGGTCGCAAGCAACGGGCCGCGCGGGCCGAGCAACAGTTCGGCCACGCGCTGATGCCGGCCCTTGACCAGAATGTCGCCTTCGGCCAGCAGCCACTCCGTGAGATTGACCAAGATCTGCTGCCACAACTCGTCGTCGATGCCGTCGAGCGCCGCCAGCGCTTCCTCCTCGTCTTCGATGATTTCGAAGGCCGCGTCCTGAATCGTGTCGTTCAAGGCCGCAGCCCAGGCTTTGCGATGGTGTTGGGCCAGCCAGGCGATGGCACGCTCGACCGCGCCCGCGCTCGATTCCGCCGAATCCGATGCAGGTGCCGCAGGCTTGCCGCAGCAATGCTTGTACTTTTTGCCGCTGCCGCAGGGGCACGGGTCGTTGCGGCCGACTTTGTGGTTCATCGTGCTCTTTGGTAGGAGATCATTCGGGGCGATCAACACTCACAGCAGGAAATTCTTCAACATCGCGTGCCCGTGTTCGGTCAGGATCGATTCCGGGTGGAACTGCACGCCTTCGACGCGTAATTCCGGCGGCAGGTTCTTGTGGCGCACACCCATGATCTCGCCGTCGTCGGTCCAGGCCGTCACCTCCAGTTCGGCCGGGCACGTGGCACGCTCGATGGCCAGCGAGTGGTAGCGGTTGACGGTGAATCTTTCAGGCAGCCCGGCGAACACGCCTTCCTGCGTGGTCGTGATCACCGAGGTCTTGCCATGCATCAGGTGCTTGGCGCGGATGATTTTTCCGCCCAGCGCCGCCCCGATGCTCTGGTGCCCGAGGCACACGCCGAGTATCGGCAACTTGCCCATGAAATAACCGATGGCTGCGACCGATATTCCCGCCTGCGCGGGCGTACATGGCCCAGGCGACACCACCAGTCGGTCGGGCCGGCGCGCTGCGATCGCCTCGACCGTGATTTCGTCGTTGCGAAACACCTCGACCTCGGCGCCGAGCTCGCCCAGGTACTGGACGATGTTGTAGGTGAAGCTGTCGTAGTTGTCGATCATCAGGATTTTCATAGGCCCTCCGAGCGTCGCGTGCCCTGGCCGGCGTTGGCTCTCATTCCAGCCCCTCCTCGACCAGTTCCGAGGCGCGCAACAGCGCGCGCGCCTTGGCCTCGGTCTCGCGCCATTCCAGCTCGGGCACCGAGTCGGCCACCACACCGGCGGCCGCCTGCACGTACAACGTGCCGTCCTTGACGATCGCCGTCCGGATCGCGATCGCCACATCCATGTCGCCGGCGTAACTCAGGTAACCGCAGGCGCCACCGTACAGGCCGCGTTTGCTCGGCTCGAGCTGGTCGATGACTTCCATCGCATGCACCTTCGGCGCGCCGGTCAGGGTGCCGGCCGGGAAGGTCGCCTTGAGCACGTCCATGCTGGTCATGCCGTCCTGCAGGATGCCTTCGACGTTGCTCACGATGTGCATCACGTGGCTGTAACGCTCGACCGCGAAGGCCTCGGTCACCTTGACGCTGCCGGTCCTGGCGATGCGACCGATGTCGTTGCGCGCCAGGTCGATCAGCATCACGTGTTCGGCGCGCTCCTTGGGGTCATTGACCAGCTCCACTTCGGCCGCCTGGTCCAGTTCGGGTGTGGCGGCACGAGGTCGGGTGCCGGCGAGCGGCCGGATCGTGATCTTCTGGCCCGCCGCGGTCTGTTCCTGGCGCACCAGGATCTCGGGGCTGGCGCCCACCACATGGAAGTCGCCGAAGTGGTAGTAATACATGTAGGGGCTGGGATTGAGC
>JANLQZ010000240.1:0-10412 GCA_031368125.1 Betaproteobacteria bacterium | reverse complement strand
GGTATAAAGGCGCGCCGTGCGAAGGTTGTAGTTCCCGGTGGAAAGATGGCCGTAGCGGCGCAGCTGCTTGCCTTCCCGACGCGTGATGAGCATCATCTTGGCATGGGTTTTCAACCCGACCACGCCGTATACCACCTGCGCCCCTATCGATTCGAGCATTTCGGCCCAGTCCATGTTGACTTCCTCGTCGAAACGGGCCTTCAGCTCCACCACCACCATGACTTCCTTGCCACGTCGCACGGCTTCGCGCAACAGGTCCATCAACGCCGAGTCGGACCCGGTGCGGTAGATGGTTTGGCGGATCGCTAGCACGTGCGGGTCGAACACGGCTTCACGCAGGAAATCCAGTACCCCGTCGAAACTTTCGAACGGCTGGTGGATGACGATGTCGCCGCGCCTGAGCTGCTCGAAAATCGACAGCCCCGGGACGATCTGGGACGGATAACTGGGCTGGTGGGGCGCGAAACACAACGCGGGTGCATCCACCAGGTCGATCAGCTGGGTCAGGCGCACCAGATTGACCGGGCCGTGCACCCGGTACAAGGCCAGCTCCGGCAGGTCGAACTGCTTGAGCAGGAACGCGGACAGGTATTCCGAGCAGCCGGCCGAAACCTCCAGCCGAACCGCCTGCCCGTAGTGGCGATGCTGCAGCCCCTGGCGCAAGGCCGTGCGCAGGTTCTTGACGTCGTCCTCGTCCACCGCCAGGTCGGAATGGCGCGTCAGCCGGAACTGAGAGAACTGCCCAACACTCCGGCCCGGGAAGAGCTCGCCCAAATGGGCACGGATCACACTCGACAACGATACGAACAGGGTGTTGCGGCCAGCCACTTTGTCGGGCAAGCGGATCAGACGCGGCAGCACCCGCGGCAGCTTGACGATCGCGATTTCGTTGGCGCGGCCAAAGGCATCCATGCCGGCAAGCCGCACCACGAAATTGAGCGACTTGTTGGCGACCTGCGGAAACGGGTGGGACGGGTCCAGCGCCACCGGCAGCAACAATGGCCGAACCTCGCGCTCGAAATACTGCTTGACCCAGCGCCGCTGCGCGGGATTGCGGTCCCCGTGCGACACGATCTTGATGCCGCGCTTTTCGAACGCCGGCATCAACTCGTCGTTGTACAAGGCGTACTGGCGTGCCACCAGCGCATGGGCCGTCATCGAAAAGGCCTCGAACGAGGCAACCGTCTGCAATCCACGCTGGCTGCCGGCGCGCGCGGCGGCAAGTTGGGGCTCGGCCCGGACTTCGAAAAACTCGTCCAGGTTGGACGACACAATACACAGGTAGCGCAGCCGCTCCAGCAGGGGCACCTCGGCACGGCAGGCCCAGTCAAGCACGCGCTCGTTGAATGCCAGGATGCTCTGGTCGCGGTCCAGCAACGGTGTTGCGTGCGTCATGACCATGCCGTCGGGCGCAGGAACGGGAGAAAACATCGGGCTCCAGACGTCGATTACGAATCACTGACGCATTGTTCCCGGGTTTGATGACAGTTGCGTGACGTTATCGGCTGGCGGACTGATTTGCGTCAACCGCCCGCCCCGATGGACTGGCACCAGGTGCCCGGCGAAAACCCCGGTCGCATGACTCCAGCTGAATGCGAGCGCCCTCATGCGTGCTGCATGCCGAGGGACGGCCACCGCTGCGTACCATGCCTGGCGCAAATCGTCGTCGAGCGCACCACCACTGGCGCGGCCGTCGCGTGCTCCCAATAACTCCAATGGCCCGTCTACCGGGTAGGCCGCGACCGGCGTGCCACACGCAATCGCTTCCAGCATCACCAGACCGAAGTTCTCCGACCGGCTGGGCAGTACAAACACGTCCGCGCTGGCGTAGACCTGCGCCAGCTCGTCGCGCGACAACAGCCCCAACCACCTTACCCCGTCAAAACGCGCCTTCAAACTGTCCTCGAGTGGCCCCACACCGCATACCACCTTGGAGCCAGGCACGTCCAGTCGCAGGAACGCCTCGATATTCTTTTCATGGGACACCCGTCCCGCAAACAGGGAAACCGGTCGGGCAAGAGCGCGCAGCGGCGGATAAGGCTGCGCCTGCGCGGCGAATGAAAACAGCCTGGTGTCCACGCCGTGGGTCCAACTGCGCAGGTTGCGGAACCCGCGCTGTTGCAGCATTCGGAGCACGCCGCTTGTGGACACCAGCACGCCCGACGACGGTCGGTGGAAATGCCTGAACCACGCGTAACCCCAGCACAGCGGAACCCGAAATGCCGCGTTCAGTATTTCAGGAAATTTGGTGTGAAACGCGGTTGTGAACGCCAGGCCGCGATCAAGGCAATAAGCGCGTGCTGCCCAGCCCAGCGGACCTTCGGTTGCGATATGGATAACTTGCGCAGCGCAGGCGTCCAGTTATCGCCACAACGCCGTTTTCGGGCGCATCGCCAGGTCGATGCCTGCATAACCCGGGCAGGGGCGGGTCCTGAACTGTCCAGGATGGATCACCTCGATCTGGTGACCGGCCCGCTCCATCTCCCGAACCAGTTCCACCAACGTGGTCACGACGCCGTTGACCTGAGGTTCCCAGGCGTCGGTGATCAATGCGACTTTCATGCCGGCGCCAACGCCGACGCAATGGCGCGCCCGGTGACCGCACCGGCAGGCACGAAGTGCAGCAGTTCAAGGTGTCCGTCATGGTGTTCGGCCAGGGCGGTGCGGCTTTCAACCCAGTCTCCGTCGTTGCAGTACAGGGTACCGTCGATGGCCCGCATCTCGGCCCGGTGGATGTGGCCACAGACCACACCGTCATGGCCCCGCTTGCGCGCCTCGCTGGCGACGGCAGTTTCGAAATCCGTGACGTAGTTCAGCGCGCTCTTGACCTTGTGCTTGAGGTAAGCCGACAGGGACCAATAAGGCAGGCCCAGCCGGGCCCGCGCCGAATTGAGATGGCGGTTGAGTTTGAGCGTGAACTCGTACAGGTTGTCGCCCACATAGGCCAGCCACCTGGCGTACTGGATGACACCATCGAAATAGTCTCCGTGCGTGACCCACAAACTGCGTCCGCTCGCCGTCGTGTGAACCGCGTCTTCCACCACCTCGATGCCGCCGAACTGGTGACCGATGAATTGGCGGGCGAACTCGTCGTGGTTCCCGGGCACGTAGATGACACGGCAGCCCTTGCGCGCACGACGCAGCAGCTTCTGCACGACGTCGTTGTGGGACTGCGGCCAGTACCAGCGGCGGCGCAGTTGCCAACCGTCCACGATGTCACCGACCAGGTACAGGTAGTCGCTCGGATGGGCCCGCATGAAGTCGAGCAATGCGTCGGCCTGGCAGCCCGCCGTTCCGAGATGCAGGTCCGAAATGAAGATCGCCCGATAACCCTCGTTGCCGGGAGGATCGTCACCTCGGTTGCCATGCTCGACCCGGGATGGCAGGTCGAATGAGTCCTGGAACTCCAGCACCCCGAACGTGGTTCTCACAAGGCACCCAGGAAGTGTTTTCTGTACCTTGCCGGCAAGTCTTCCAGGCGCGCCATGATCGGCAGGTCGGCCGAATGAAAGGCCGGGTCCCAGGTACCGACAACCTAGTCAGTGGACATGTCGCGCGCCAGCAGGTGTTCACAATAGTCGTCGAACATGTCGATGTCGTGCTCCGGACAGGCGGCGTTGGCCGGTGTTTCCAGCCGCGCACACAGTTCGCACGCGAAGATGCTGTAGCGCAATCGCTGCGCCGCTCTGACTTCATCCAGGTGCCGGGCCCAAACGGTTGCAAGCCGTCCCGAATCTGCCGGTCGCGCGGCGGCATGCGCCGGCGCCTGAACAGCCCGGTGGGTCCGCGGTATGCCCAGGTAGTTGCGGGTCGCCAGCTCGAAGCCTTGGGGCAGCGCAGACGTGCGGGTTGAATGGTCCTTCATGCCGTACTCCTTTGGATAGGTGGGAACCCTGAACGGGTGGCCTGCGCAGATGTTCGCCGCCGTACGTGACAGCCCGATGGCGTTGGCGGGGCAATTCCATGACAGCGGACGCACGCTTGGGGCGACCGGCCGCCTCGTTGCCGGCCAGTGCGCAGCAGTTCAACTCAGATTTATGCGACGTGGTGGTCGCACATCGGCTACCGGCATCGACTGCCGGCCGGGCCTCGGACCGGCTTCAGGTCAGCGCGATCGGCACCTCAAGCCGGCTCCATGCCGTGTTGGCGCTTGGCCGGCTCCGCTGCGGGCCCGTGCATGAAGTCGATCAATGCGCGCGCTGCCTCGGGTTGGGCCGACCCCTTTGATACGCCGGCAGAGAAGGTCGTGATGCTCTGGATTTCCGCTGGCAGCGGACCGACCACGGCGATACCCGGCAGGTGCAGCAACTCGCTCAGCTGCTGAAACCCCAGTTCCACCTCGCCGCGCGCCACCAGGCTGCCGACTGGAACACCCGGCGGCGCCTGCACGATACGCGCCCGGATGGACTCGTAAATGCCCCACCGCTCGAACAGCCTGACCAGGTAGACACCACTGGGACCGGTCGAGTAACACAGGGTCGTTGCCTCCAGCACCGCCCGCCTGAGCGCGTCTTCCGAACTGATGTCGGGTTGGACCGCACCCGAACGCACCGCGACGGCGATGCCGGATCTCACCAGATCGACACGGCTGCCTGCCACCAGTTTGCCCTGCTCGATCAGCTGGTCGATCACATTGGCAGCCAGCACCACCACGTCGGCGGCCTCGCCAGCCTGCACCCGTTTGGCGACGTCGACGCCACCGGCACTTTCGCTCGCCACCGGACGACCCGAGAGCTGCTGGTACTGGGCGGCAAGTTCCGCCAGGACTTCGCGTGTCGCCATGGAAGAAATCAGTCGGATCGGCTGGTTGGTCAAGGTGGTCTCCATCACATGCCGGTTCGAAAACCATCGTTGGTGTGGCAGTGCGCCGTGCCTGCGCAGTGGGTGCGCAACGCCACGGCTCTGGTGGTCATTCCAGCCCGGCCTTGTGCAGGCCTTCGAAATACGGTTTCTTGACGGCCGGGTCGATGCCGACAAACAACCGGTCGTAGAACGATTCCGAGAAATCCGGTCGCAGGTCGAGCAACCGGGCGAACGCAGCACGGGCTTGCTCGATGTTCCCCAGGTTGCCGAGAATCGAGGCCCAATTCGCGTAGACCCAGAACGTGGCCGTCTGATGCCGCGTCGCCGCCCTGGCCAGCGGTTCGGCTTCTTCGTAACGTCCCAAGGCCGCCAGGGTATTGGCGTGCATGGTCTGGATGCCCCAAATCAGCGGGCCGATAGGGCTGAGCCGGGCCGCCGCTCCGAACCCGGCAAGCGCTTCCTGCGGGCGGCCGCACAGGAACAGCACCGAGGCCAGCGTGTAATGGGCCAGCGAAAAGCTTGGGTTCAGCGCCACCGCCGTCTCCAGTTCGGCCACTGCCGCAGCGTAATCACCATTGCTGGCGAGCACGCGCCCAAGTGCCAGATGCGCGATGGCGTCCTTTTGGTCG
The DNA here is from genome assembly GCA_031368125.1 of Betaproteobacteria bacterium. Classification (GTDB taxonomy): domain Bacteria; phylum Pseudomonadota; class Gammaproteobacteria; order Burkholderiales; family Burkholderiaceae_C; genus CAISIP01. Next base: position 4,980 of record JANLQZ010000240.1, on the reverse strand, counting down.
ATGGCGAGCGCACGCAGCGCCCCGTCGCGCGCCAGCGCCAGCGCGTGTTGTGGCTCTTCGAACGCCTGGTGCGAGCCAGTGAAATGGCTGTAGGCCAGGAACGACCGCGCGGCGGCGAAATGCGGATCGAGGCTGATCGCCTCACCGAACAGGCGCTGCGCCTCGACGCTGGAAGCCCGGCTGTACTGCCAGTAGTTCCACAGGCCGCGCTGGTACAGGTCCCACGCGTCCAGGCTGTCCGGCGGCTTGCGCCGGGCGCGGTCCTGCTCGGCCCTGGATAACTCGGGCTCGATGGCACCGGCGATGGTCAGGGCGATCTCGTCCTGCAGTTGCAGCACATCCGCCAGGTCGCGGTCGTAACGCTCGGCCCAGACCTGTTTGCCGCTGCCCGCGTCGATCAGCTGGGCGGAAATCCGGATCCGGTTGCCGCTCTTGCGCACGCTGCCTTCGACCACATGGCGCACCCCCAGTTCGCGCCCCACCTGGCGCACATCAGACGGGCGGCCCTTGTACGAAAAAGACGAATTGCGGGCAATGACCATGAGCCAGCGATAACGCGACAACGCGGTCAGAAGGTCCTCGGCGATGCCGTCGGCAAAGTACTCCTGGTCGGGGTCGTTGCTCAGGTTGTGAAATGGCAGCACGGCGATCGACGGCTTCTCGGCGAACGGCGTGGCGGCGCGGTCCAGCACGCTGTTGAGCGCCTCGCGTTCCGCCATCACCCACCGATAAGCGTGCACCGGATGGGCGATGTTCTTCATGCGCTGCTCGCCCTGGTCGTCGAAGGTGGCGTCGACCTTGCCCCGTACCGCCCCCTGCACCGCATCGGAAACCGTGATGCCGCCCGGTTCGGCCAGCGCCTCGAGCCTGGACGCGATGTTGACACCATCGCCGAACACGGTCCCGTCGGGCTTTTCCATTACATCGCCGAGGTGCACGCCAATACGAAAGCGCATCTGGCGGTCCTGCGGCAGATCCCGCGCGCTGGCGTTGAGCGTCTTTTGCACCTCGTGCGCGGCCGCGACGGCGCCGGTAGCGGTATCGAATACCGCGAACACCGAGTCGCCGGCCATGTCCATCACCCGGCCGTGGTGGGCTTCGATCTGGGTCCGGAAGACCGCGCGCGCCGCTTCGAGCGCGGCCATGGTGGACTCTTCATCGCCTTGCATCAGGCGCGAAAACCCGGTTGCGTCCGCAGCCAGAATCGCCGCGAGTCGCTGTTTGACGCTGCCGTCTTTCATTCGAACGCGTCCTCAAACGATTATTTGTCGGGGTCGGGCTGTAAGCGCACCACCCAACGATGATAGGGTAACGGCGCGAGGATGGCAAAGCAAACTGTGGCCGCTACGATCAGGCAAACCTGAGCCATTCACACCCGATCCGGTGCCGGCCATTGCTGCGTCCGCATGACCGGGGCCGCCCACGGCAACACCCGCGAGGACCGGCGCTACCACGGCCACCTGGCCCACGCGGTGGTGGTTGCCGTCCCCGGTCGGTCAGGCGGCCTACCGAGGCCGGATGGCGGCGTCGGCCTCGGCGCCGGGCTGCCGCCGCAGCTTCACTCTGGCGCCGGTCTCGGCGCAACAACGGCTCATGGGCGCAACATTCGCACCGCCGACCGGAACAGTGTCGAACTCGCTCAGTCGAGCCATTTCTGCAGGAACTGCGCCTGACCCATCGCCGGGTCCAACTGGTAGCACACAAAGCCCAGGCGCGCATACAAGCGGTTGGCGCGCTGGTTGCCGGACAGAACCTCGAGCGTGAGTTTGCAGGCACCGCGCTCACGCGCGACCTGCTCGACAAGCGACAACATGCGTTCGGCCACGCCGTGTCCGCGATGGCTGGCCGCGACTGCGACGTCGTGCACATTGACCAGCGGACGGCAGGCGAAGGTCGAGAAGCCTTCCAGACAGTTCACCAGCCCCACGGGCGCGCCGCCGTCAAAGGCGAGCACACTGAAGGCCTGGGGACGCGCGGCCAGGGCCGCAACGAGATTGGCACGCGCGAAGTCGCCCAGCGGTGTGCCCCCGCCCGCCGGATCCCGCGCGTAGGCGTCCAGCATGTCGACCAACGCCCGCGCATGCACGGCATCGGTGTAATCGGCCCTGACCACCTGCAGGTCGCGCAATTCCATCGCGGCCGCCATCCGCGCGCTCACTCCGCCAGGGTGAGGGCCAGGCGCTCGGCGCAGGCCTGGGCCTGCGCGGCGTCTTGCGCCTCGACCATCACGCGCACCAGCGGCTCGGTGCCGCTGGGCCGGATCAGGACCCGGCCCGTATCGCCAAGTTCTTCCTGTACTGCCTGGATTTCGGTCGCCAGGCGCTTGTTGGACGTCCAGTCCTGACCGGCGCGCAAACGCACGTTGATCAGCGTCTGCGGAAACAGGTTCAGCCCGGCCAACAGCTGCGCCATCGTCTGGCCGCTCCTGACACAGGCCTGCAACACCTGCAGGGCCGATATCAAGCCGTCCCCGGTGGTATGTTTGTCCAGCGCGAGCAGGTGGCCGGAGCCTTCTCCCCCCAATATCCAGTGGTGTTTTTCAAGCTCTTCGAGGACATAACGGTCGCCCACTTTGGCGCGCACGAAATTCACACCACGCGCCTTCAGCGCCAGCTCGACCGCCATGTTCGTCATCAGCGTGCCAACCACGCCCGGAACGTGTTCGTCCCGGCCGAGCCGGTCGTCAGCCATCAGGTACAGCAACTCGTCACCGTTGTACAAGCGGCCCAACCCATCGACGAGTTGCAGGCGGTCGGCGTCGCCATCGAGCGCGACACCGTAGTCGGCCTTGTGGGCAATCACGGCCTGCACCAGCGCCTGTGGATGGGTGGCGCCGACCTCGTGGTTGATATTGAGCCCATCGGGCGAACAGCCGATGGCCACCACTTCGGCGCCCAGTTCATGGAACACCATCGGCGCGATCTGGTACGCCGCGCCATGCGCGGCATCGACCACGATCTTCAATCCCCTGAGGGTGAGGTCGCTGGGATAGGTGCTTTTGCAGAACTCGATGTACCGACCCGCCGCGTCCTCGAGCCGGCGCGTCTTGCCGAGCGAGGCCGAGTCGGCCCAGACCGGCTCTTCGCCGAGCGCCAACTCGACCGCCAGTTCCCAGGCATCGGGCAGCTTGGCACCCTGGGCGCTGAAGAACTTGATGCCGTTGTCCGCGAAGGCGTTGTGGCTGGCACTGATGACGACGCCCAGCGAAGCCCGCTGCGCCCGCGTCAGATAAGCGACGCCCGGTGTCGGCAGCGGGCCGAGCAGCACGACGTCCACCCCCGCGGAATTGAACCCGCTCTCCAGTGCACTCTCGAGCATGTAGCCGGAAATCCGGGTGTCCTTGCCGATCAGCACGGTCGGACGCGACTCGGACCGCTTCAACACCCGCCCCACCGCGTGGGCCAGGCGCAATACAAAGTCCGGGGTGATGGGCGACTGCCCGACCGTCCCGCGAATTCCATCGGTGCCAAAATATTTTCTCGTCATGCTTTTTCCTGTGGTCGACTTTGAATTCGCCTGTTGCTGGTCACTCGAGCGCGGCCAGCACCGCGAGCGCCTGCACGGTCTCGCGTACGTCATGCACGCGCACAATCCGGGCGCCCCGTTCGACCGCGAGCAGCGCCGCCGCGACACTGGGGACCATGCGCGTCAGCACATCGAGCGTGGCAACACTGGACAGTGAAGTGCTGGTCACCGCCGCCAGCGAGGACTTGCGGGACCATCCCGCCAGCAACGGATAACCGGCGACCAACAACTCGCGCTGGCGCGACAGCAGGCTGAAGTTCTGCGCCACGGTCTTGCCAAATCCGATTCCCGGGTCGATCACGATCTGGTTGGCGGCCACTCCCACGTCCTGCAGTTCGCTTGCGCGCTGGAGCAGGAAGGCAAGCACCTGCGGCACGACGTCACCAAGCATCGTCTGCGCCTGCATGGTTCGCGGCTCACGGTGCATGTGCATCAGGCATACGCCGCAACCCGGATAACGCGCCACCGTGTTGGCGGCGCCGGGCTGGCGCAGCGCCCAGATGTCGTTGATGATGTCGGCCCCGAGATCGAGCACTGCCTGCATCACCTCGGGCTTGTAGGTATCTACCGATACCGGCACCCCCATCCGCACCGCATCGCGCACGACGGGCAGCACCCGTTCCAGTTCCTCGTCCAGCGGCAGCGGCAAGGCGCCCGGGCGGCTCGATTCGCCACCGATGTCAAGCACATGCGCGCCGTCCTTCAGCAGTTGTTCACAGTGCCGCAGGGCCGCCGCTGCCGACGCATGTTGCCCGCCGTCGGAGAAGGAATCGGGTGTCACGTTGACGATACCCATGACACACGGACGCGCGAGATCGAGCGCGAATCGGGAGGTCTGCCAGATCATGGGGTTCCAACAAAATGGGGCCGAAGCCCCATGGATGCATTGCGTCTTGCCGCCCGCAGATATTCAGGCGACAGTCGGCGCCGGATCCGGCGCGACCGCCGGTGTACCACCCGAGCCACCACCACCCGGCGCCGGCGCACGCGGCGTCCAGTCCTTGGGAGGACGCGGATCCTTGCCGGCCATGATGTCATCCAACTGGTCGCTGTCGATGGTTTCCCACTCGAGCAAGGCCTTGGCCATCGCGTGCATCTTGTCCTGGTTGTCTTCGATCAGTTTGCGCGCGAGCGAATACTGCTGGTCGATGATGCGCCGAACCTCCGAGTCGACCTTTTGCATGGTCTGTTCGCTCATGTTGGTGGTCTTGGTCACCGAACGCCCCAGAAACACCTCGCCTTCGTTTTCGGCATAGACCATGGGGCCCAGCGCGTCGGTCATGCCATAACGCGTGACCATGTCGCGCGCAATTTGTGTTGCACGTTCGAAGTCGTTGCTGGCGCCAGTGGTCATCTGGTGCATGAACACCTCTTCGGCAATACGCCCACCAAACAACATGCTGATCTGGTTGAGCATGAACTCGCTGTCGTAGCTGTAGCGGTCCTGCGCCGGCA
>JANLQZ010000637.1:0-5069 GCA_031368125.1 Betaproteobacteria bacterium | reverse complement strand
CGCGTGCGCGTCAGGCGACACGCACCTCGATGCGGCGCGGCTGCGCGTGTTCGGCCTTCGGGATACGAACGCGCAACACACCCTGGGTGAGTTCAGCCGCGACCTTCTGGGCATCGAGTTCCCGGCTCAACTCGAAGGCGCGGCGGTAACGCGACTGCTGCACCTCGGCATGGCTGGCCTGCATGTCCTGTGGTACGGCCAGCGACAGTTCGCCCTCGATGGTCAGCGTGTCGCCCTCGACGCGCAGGTTCAGGCGTTCGCGGCTGACCCCCGGCATATCGGCGTACAACGTGAGGCCGGTGGTGTCCTCGATCACATCGACCGGCGGCAACAACACACGGTCGTCGCGCGCGGCTATGGTGCTGTCATCGGCTTGTTTCAGTTCGTTGGTGCTCATGGTGCGACTCCTTCAGTTGTCTTTGGATGCTCATTGGACTTCGATGCGGCGCGGCTGGGCGGACTCGAGGCGCTTGGCGCTCACGTGCAGCACGCCGTCGCGGCAGTCGGCCTTGACCGAACCCGGATCGATATCGTCGGCCAGGCCAATGACACGGCGAAAACGGCCGGCATAACGCTCGTGGCTGTGGCGCGTGACCTTGGCGTCGCCACCGTTCGCGGCCGGTCTGCGTTCGCCGGAGATGCTCAGCACTGCGCGCTCGAGCGTCACCTCGATTTGCGCCGGGTCGATGCCCGGAACGAAGGCGTAAACCTCGGTGGAGCCGGGCGTCAGACCGACGTTCACGGCCGGGAATCCGCCGGCGAAGCCGCGGATGCCGGGCGAAGACGATTCGATGGCATGCTGCAACTGGCGCTGCAGGCGATCGATCTCGGCGCACATGTCGCCGGAAAACAGACTGCGGTACATGGTATGGGCCTCCTGGTGGTTGAAACAGGCGGCGACCCGCCGGGTTCGCCGCCGACTGGCGCATACGATCTAGGGATGGCCCGGCAATTTTTCAAGGGCCGAGTGAACGAAATGCTGCCCGCGACGGGCGCACGGCCCAGGTGTGCGGCGCAGGGGCCGGCGACTGGCGCCCTGCCGTGGTGTGCGGCGCCGGCGCGAGGGCAGCGCCAGACGCTTCAGCCCGGGGCGCCTCCGCCGTGGTGGTGCTGGTGCGCAGGCCCGTCGTCATGTGCCCGCCCCCCGGCCACCGGCCCCCCGGCCGCCGGCGCGACAGGTGCTGGCGGGCCGGCGCAAGGTCGCGTGAACGGCACCCGCACCACCTGCAGCGTCACGTGCTCGATCTCGAAGCGGTCGTGCAATTGCCGTGTGGCATCCTGCAGAAAGGCATCGTCGGCATGGCCTTCGGGCATCACCAGATGCGCGGTCATCGCGATCTGCGAGGTGCCCATGGCCCAGACATGCAGGTCGTGCACACGCGCCACACCCGGCAGGGTTTCCAGCAGCGCCTGCACGGCGCGCAGGTCCACACTCTCGGGCACCCCGTCGAACAGCAGGTGCAGCGAGTGCTTGAACAGGTCCCAGGTGCCCACCACGATCACCGCCGCAATCACGAGGCTGGCCACCGGGTCGAGCCAGCCCCAGCCGAACCACAAGGCCAGGCCGCCGGCCACCACCACGCCGGCAGAGACCAATGCATCGGCGGCCATGTGCAGGAACGCGCCACGGATGTTGAGGTCGCTGTCGCGCCCGCGCATGAACATCAGTGCCGTGACCGTATTGACGACGATGCCGATGCCGGCCACCGCCATGATCGTGACGCCGGCTATCGGCTCCGGTGACTGCAGCCGCTGCAGCGCCTCCCAGACCAGCGAACCCATGGCCACCAGCAGCAACAGCGCATTGATGAACGCCACCAGGATGCTGGCGCGTTTCCAGCCGTAGGTGTGGCGCGCATCGGGCCGCAACCGGCCGGCCAGCGCGCCGCCCCAGGCCAGCACCAGGCCGATCACGTCGCTCAGGTTGTGCCCGGCGTCCGCCAGCAGGGCCAGCGAGTTGACCTTCCAGCCATAGAAGGCCTCGATCGCCACGAACGCGATGTTCAGGCCGATGCCAATACCGAAGGCGGCGTTGAAATTGGCCGGAGCGTGGTGGTCGTGGTCGTGGCCGGCGCTCATCAGGCATCCTCCATGCTGCGCATTGCGGAATTCGCCCTTGGGAACGGCCCGGCGGCGCTCATTGGTGTACCTTCGCTCTGCGAGCTGCGGAGCTTGCTTGGGGGTGGCCCAACGCCGCGCTCATCAGGCAGGCCTCCTGTCATGCGGCTTGGTCGCTTGGGTCATTGGCGGATTCCCGATGGCTTGCGATGTGCAAGCCCCATTGTGAAGCGAAGCGCGCGATCGGCGGTGGCGCACGCCGGCCGGACCAGCCCGCGCCAGGTACTGCGGTTGCCAGGCCAGCCCGCGCGGGCGTGGCTCTCAGGCACCCGCCACCAGCATGGCCGGCGCCGGCGCGACCGGCATTTCAGGGGCTTCACATGCGCAACTTGCAGGGTCCGACAGGTCCAAGGTGCTGTAGACCGGCGCGAAGCCGCCGCCAGGGGTACGGAAGTTGGTGGTCTGGCCCTGGTACAGGCGTGCCGCCACCCACTGCACCTGCCCGGCATAGGCATAGGCACGCAGATCGAACTTCATGGCCTGCGCGTTGTCGTGCGCGTCCACCAATCGTTGCCCGGGTGCGACGATGGCCTGGGCGACGTAGTCGCCCTGCAGGATCGCCTGCCATACCCGTTTCGTCAGCTTGTCACCGCGGTAGGCGGCACGGCTGCCATAACCCGCCACCGGCTTGAAGAACAGGCCGCGGCGCGTGTCCCACAGGCGTTGCGCATCGGCGGGATCGAGCACCTCGGTATGGGGCACGTGCGCCAGCAGGATCTGCTGCGTCTGCAACGGCACACCCAGGGCCTGCAGCTGTGCCGCATCGCAAAACAGCGCCAGCTGGCGTTTGTCGGCATACAGGGCGTGGGTCTGCGGGTTCGGCGTCAGTACCACTGCTTGCGCGGCGTAGGCTTCGCGCAGGGCGGCGCTGGCGGGCTGCTCGAGGTAGAAATCGGTCAGCCGGTTGTAGACCAGGTCGACGGCAAGTTCCCCGTGCCACAAGGCGCCGTTGCGCCAGGCGAGCGAAGACGGTGCGGCAATCACCGTGCGCACACCGTGGCGCTCGAACAATTGCTGGAACAGCAGGAACTCCGGGTACAGGTACTGCTGCTCGGGGGCGTCATCGACGATCGCGATGCTCGCCAGCGGGCGGGTCTGGCCGGCCAGACGCCATTCCTCGCGAAACATGGCCACCATGCGCCGCTCGAACGCCGCCACACTGGCGAGCGAGGGCACCATCTGGTCCATCGCCACGCAGCAGGCGCGCTGCGCGCGCGCCAGCACCGCATTGAGCATCGCTCCGCCGGCATTGGTGTTGATCTCGATCAGCCCGAGCCGGCCCTGGTCGAGATGGAAGTCGTAACCGAAGAACGCGCCGCGCGGGCCCGGCGCGCCCAGTCGGGCGATGGCCGGCGCGCTGGCCAGCACCTGCTCGCGGTAGGCCGCAAGGGCCACCACCGATTCGACCGCCTGCACCACCTGCGCCATGCGCTGCAACTGGGGCGCCGGAACGAACACCGGTTGGGCCGCAAACAGGTATGGACAACGTTCGGCGACCAGCTCCGACAAGCCCGGCTGGCCCAACTCGGAATCGAGCGCGCGCTGCAACGCGCCCCGGTCGAGGCTGAAGCAGAAACACGCGCTGTTGGGCTGAGCGATGGCGGCCGGTGCGGGTACGCTGGGCAGCTTCGGCAGTCCCGCCGGGGCGACCTCGTTCATGCCGTACCCCGCTCGTACCAGCCCTTGCTGGAATTGACGACCCGCACCACCAGCAGCATCACGGGCACCTCGATCAGCACTCCCACCACGGTGGCCAGCGCGGCGCCGGACTCGAAGCCGAACAGGCTGATCGCCGCCGCCACGGCGAGTTCGAAGAAGTTGCTGGCGCCGATCAGCGCCGACGGACAGGCGACGTTGTGCGACTCACCGACACGGCGGTTCAGCCAGTAGGCCAGCGACGCGTTGAACAACACCTGCACCAGGATCGGAATCGCCAGCATGCCGATCACCAGCGGCTGGTCGAGGATCGCCTTGCCCTGGAACGCGAACAGCAGCACCAGCGTGGCCAGCAGTGCCGTGATCGACCACGGGCCGATCCTGGCGAGCGTGGCGTCCAGCGCCGCCGGGCCGCGCCGCAACAGGGCCTTGCGCCACAGCTGCGCCAGCATGACCGGGATCACGATGTACAGGCCGACCGAGGTCAGCAGCGTATCCCACGGCACGCTGATGGAAGACAGCCCCAGCAGCAGCGCCACAATGGGCGCGAAGGCAAACACCATGATGGCGTCGTTGAGCGCCACCTGCGACAGCGTGAACAGCGGGTCGCCGCGGGTGAGCCGGCTCCAGACGAACACCATGGCGGTGCACGGCGCTGCCGCCAGCAGGATCAGCCCGGCAACGTAACTGTCGAGCTGCTCCGGCGGCAGATACGGCGCAAATACCTGCCGGATAAAAATCCAGCCCAGCAGCGCCATCGAAAACGGCTTGACGCCCCAGTTGATGAACAGCGTCACGCCGATGCCGCGCCAGTGGCGCCCGACCTGGTGCAAGGCGCCAAAATCGACCCGGAGCAGCATCGGGATGACCATGACCCAAATCAGCAGCCCCACCGGCAGGTTGACCCGGGCGAGTTCCATGCGGCCCAGCAGCTGGAACGGACCGGGGAAGATCTGGCCCAGCGCGATGCCGGCCACGATGCACAGGAACACCCAGACCGTGAGGTAACGCTCGAACAGATTCATGGGCGCCGGAGCTGCGGCCGGTGCGGACAGGGTGGTGGTGTTCATTGCTGCGCCTCAGCGTTGTCCGACGGCCTGCAAGGCGGCCTGCGAGCTGGCACGGTCCATCGTCTCGAGCGGCAAGGCCAGCAGTTGCAGCATGCGGTAACCGAGCGCCTGGCGCGTCAACTCGAACGCGCGCCGCTGGCCTTCGATGCCGCCCTCGGCATCGGAGGGGTCGGGGTAAGCCCAATGCACCTTGGCCGGCTGGCCGCCGCCAGCACCCGAAAAGAC
>JANLQZ010000565.1:0-2812 GCA_031368125.1 Betaproteobacteria bacterium | reverse complement strand
GTGGGCGTGCCGCAGATCATGGCGATCGACAACGTGGCGACCGCGCTGCGCGGCAGCGGGGTTCCGCTGATCGCGGACGGCGGCATCCGATACAGCGGTGACATCGCCAAGGCGATCGCCGCGGGTGCCAGCACCGTGATGATGGGCGGCATGTTCGCCGGCACCGAAGAGGCGCCGGGCGAGGTGATCCTGTACCAGGGCCGCAGTTACAAGAGTTACCGCGGCATGGGTTCGATCGGAGCCATGCAGCAGGGGAGCGCCGACCGCTATTTCCAGGAGGCCACCACCGGCAACCCGAACGCCGACAAGCTGGTGCCCGAGGGCATCGAGGGACGCGTTCCGTACAAGGGTTCGATGGTCTCGATCATCTACCAGATGTCGGGTGGCGTGCGCGCCAGCATGGGCTATTGCGGCTGCGCCACGATTGCCGACATGCAGGACAAGGCGGAGTTCGTGGAAATCACGACCGCCGGCATCCGCGAGAGCCATGTGCACGATGTGCAGATCACCAAAGAGGCGCCCAACTACCGCGCGGAATAAGTGCCCCCACGCTTGTCACTTCGTGTACTGCGCTGCCCTCCGAGGGGGCCAATTTTGGCTTCACCGCACTTCGTGAGCCTAGGGCCGGCCCGTCGGAAAATTGCGCATTGAAATCTTCCAACAGGGTTGGCAAACTATCAAATGCAGCATCAAAAAATCCTCATTCTCGACTTTGGCTCCCAGGTAACGCAGCTGATAGCCAGGCGCGTGCGCGAGGCGCATGTGTTCTGCGAGGTGGTTCCATTCGATGTTGGCGACGACTGGGTACGTGCCTACGCCCGGGACGGCAAGCTCAAGGGAATCATCCTCTCTGGCAGCCACGCCAGCACCTACGAGGCGCACGATTTGCGGGCTCCGCACGTGGTCTACGAGCTGGGTATACCGGTGCTGGGTATCTGTTATGGCATGTTCACCATGGCGGTGCAGCTTGGCGGGCGCGTCGCGCCCAGCAGCAAGCGGGAATTCGGCCATGCCGACGTGCGTGCGCACGGACACAGTGAGTTGCTCAACGGCCTGCAGGACTACGCCACGCCGATGGGTCATGGCATGTTGCAGGTATGGATGAGCCACGGCGACAAGGTGACCGAGATGCCGCACGGCTTCAAGCTGATGGCCAGCACCGACAGCTGCCCGATAGCGGGCATGGCCGACGAGGAACGGCGTTTCTACGGCGTGCAGTTCCATCCCGAGGTGACCCACACCAAACGCGGTGCGGCGATCCTGGAGCGCTTCGTGCTCGAGATCTGCGGCACCCGCGCCGACTGGATCATGGGCGACTACGTTTCCGAGGCGGTCGACCGGATCCGCGCGCAGGTCGGCCAGGAGGAAGTGATCCTGGGCCTCTCCGGCGGTGTGGACTCCTCGGTCGCGGCCGCGTTGATCCACCGAGCCATCGGCGACCAGCTGACCTGCGTGTTCGTGGACCACGGGCTGCTGCGCCTGCATGAAGGCGACATGGTGATGGACATGTTCGTGGGCAAGCTGCACGCCAAGGTGGTGCGGGTCGACGCCGCGGCGCAGTTCCTGGGCCATCTGGCCGGCGTCAGCGACCCGGAAGCCAAGCGCAAGATCATCGGGCGTGAGTTCGTCGAGGTGTTCAAGGCCGAGGCCGCCAAACTCAAGAGCGACGAGTCGCGCCATGTGGCCTGGCTGGCCCAGGGGACGATTTATCCGGACGTGATCGAGTCAGGCGGCGCCGGCAGCAAGAAGGCGGTCAGCATCAAGAGCCACCACAACGTGGGCGGCCTGCCCGAGCAACTGGGCCTGAAGCTGCTCGAGCCGTTGCGCGAACTGTTCAAGGACGAGGTGCGCGAGTTGGGCGTTGCGCTCGGCCTGCCACACGCCATGGTGTACCGCCATCCGTTTCCCGGCCCCGGATTGGGCGTGCGTATCCTGGGCGAGGTGAAGCAGGAATACGCCGACCTGCTGCGCCGGGCCGACGCGATCTTCATCGAGGAACTGCGCGCCTTCATCGACGACGAGACCGGCAAGAGCTGGTACGACCTCACCAGCCAGGCGTTCGCCGTGTTCTTGCCGGTCAAGAGTGTGGGTGTGATGGGCGACGGCCGCACCTACGACTACGTGGTGGCGTTGCGCGCGGTGCAGACCAGCGACTTCATGACCGCCGACTGGGCCGAGCTGCCGTACGCGCTGCTCAAAAAAGTGTCAAGCCGCATCATTAACGAAGTGCGCGGCATCAATCGTGTGACCTACGACGTTAGCAGTAAGCCGCCGGCGACGATTGAGTGGGAGTGACGGGTGATGGAAATATCTATATAAATCAATTGCTTACGTTTTATTGAAGATGATCCTAAATACGACATTAATAGCAGCATAAGTTATTGAAAAATAACAAAAGTTTTATTTTGACGGCCGGAATTTTTGGAGATACAGAGGGCGTTTTTTGACGGTAAATCTGCCGGTGAAATTTGGCGTTGTTCGTTGATGCGATTTTTTACCGTCAGGCGGCAAGTGAAAACGATCCCTCGCCGGCCTCAATTAGCCTGCGGTTCATTTGTGCTCATCATCGTAAAGCGAGCCGCGCATGTCAAAGACCGAAGCCGAACTCATCCAGTTACGTGCTGAGAATAATGCGCTGAAGGCCCTGCTTGCACAGCACGGCATCGCGGCGCCGCAACCATCAAATTCCGACATTGGCCCCGTTGGCGATTCCGCGCTGCAACACAATGGCAACGAGTTGTCTCCCGATGCGAAGGTCAAGCTCTTCCGACGACTCTTTCGTGGGAGGGAGGATATCTATCCAGTTCGCTGG
>JANLQZ010000532.1:0-5425 GCA_031368125.1 Betaproteobacteria bacterium | reverse complement strand
TCGACCATGACCTGGTCGAATACGCGCAGCAGGTTGAGGTCCAGGGTCCGGAAGTTGGGCGGCAGGGGATTGGCAGTCATATTTTGCTAGTACATCATTTCTATGAATATATATCATTGACAATATAAAGTTGAGTCGTACTAGTATTAACCCCAATATGATGGCATGCAAGCGAATCCGCATGCATTACTGAAAGGACCTATACCATGACTAGCTTCGTCAATCCCGACTATCCGAAGAGCCACCCCGGCGTGGCACGCATTGAAGTCGCCATGGCCCAGGTGCGGCAACTCGGCGAGCGGTTCGAAGGCGCCAAAGGCTGGGTCAGCATGTCGCTTGCCGGCGCCGTCGCGGCCTTCGTCGTGGTGGCTGACCAGCTCATCAGCACTTGGACCGAAGGGCATCTGTTGATGGCCTGGATCGCATTGTGGACGCTGGTGTTTGTGGCCGTGACGCTGTTTGCCGAAGCCACGCGTGGCGTGTCGGCCCGCCTGATTGCCCGACTCGACGCATGGTTGCTTGCCCGGGCGCAACGCGCCAGCGACGAGCGGATCTGGGCCGTCGCCCAATCCGACCCGCGTTTCATGGCCGAGCTGCAGGCCGCACGCCTGCGGACTGAAACCGCAGCGCTGGCCGCCGGCGAACCGCTGCCAGCGTGGCCGTTTTACAACATGCCGCACCACCGCCCCGAGCAATACAAACCGTTTTAAACGGTTCGAGGCGTGTATCGGAGTGGCCATCCCATGACATCACTAATGTGAATGTTTATCATCAAATATATAAAGTTGAAATCATCAAGGGTTAACCCCAATATGGAAGACATTCGGCTTTGACGAATGCCTTCCTTCCTTTTATCTCTCACCACCATGTCTATTCCTAGTTTCCATCCTGGCCGAACCCCCGTCGATGCAGCGGCCGTTTTAGCGGCGGCGCCCCACGCGCAGGGGCGCAGCAGCCATGCGGCGCGAGGCTCGGCGGCCATGCTGCTGGCCGCCATTGTTTCGGCGCTTGTGGTCGCCGCCGATTCCGTTGTCGACAGTTACGCGGACGGCCATTTGCTGGCCGGCTGGATTGTCCTTTGGGCGGTTGGTTTTGCATCCCTGGCCTTGTTCGCTGGCACCGCGCGCAGCGCCGGCTCGGCACTGTCGACGGCGCTGCACGGTTGGGCCGGGCGGCGCGCGCAACGCAAGTCGGACGCCGACTTGCGTGTCCTGGCGCAAAGTGACCCACGCATCATGGCCGACATCCAGGCCGCTGTCGGGCATGCCGCGTCCATGGGTGAAACTCAGCAGCCGCACGCGCCACGAACGGCCGGCGCGGTCGGGTCGATGCGCGCTGCGATAACGCGGCGCCTGCGGTCGAGCGCGGACATTGCCCTTTGGCATACCGCCCAACGCGATCCCCGCATCATGGCCGAAGTTCAGGCCGCCATACATCGGGCGGCGGTTGCCAGCGAGTCGATGGACCAGGCCCTGGGCCGGGCATGGCTCGCCCGCCATCCGGTTGGCACCTTCAATGCCGCCTATGCCGGTCCCGGAAGGACATTCCGGGCGATGCCCATGCCCGGCTTGCCAACCCACCTGCAGTACCTGCCGGGCTGCTGACCGCGATTCGCGCGTGTACAGCCAACACGCGGGTTTTGCCACGGCGCTGTCGCAGCGCCCGCCGACGGCGCAGGCCCGTCAGCGGCGCGAAACTCGCGCGCACGGATGCCGATGGGAACCCGCGCGGCACCACGGTGACACACAGCCGGCATGCGCTTTTTTCACCGGGCTGCCATAGGGTTGTGCATGCGCACGACCCTTGCGGGACCCTGCGCGGCGGTCAGCGGCAGTGTCGGGTCAGACCGCGCGGCACACCATCATTTGAAACACCGGCTCGAGGACGCTCTGCACAAAGGCTGAGGCACCCGCTCGCCCGGCCGATGCGTGCGCCAACCCGGCCCGTGGCCGGCGGTCGTGCGCACCACCCCCCGAGTTGCAAATAGCTCGCCCTCAGGCCGCCAGGCGCGTCTCGATGCGCGCCCTGGTCTCCTGGAGTTCCCTGGGCAGGTGGTAGGCCAGTTGCGCAAACAAGTCCGCGTGCAGTTTCAGTTCCGCCTGCCAGGCCGCCTTGTCGATGCTGGTCACGGTCGTGAACTGTTCGGAGGTGAAGTCCAGACCGGTCCAGTTGAGTTCCTCGTATCCCGGGCTGATGCCGAATACATGCTCGTGCCCCTGCGCCGTGCCTTCGATGCGGTCGATCATCCACTTGAGCACGCGCATGTTTTCACCATAACCGGGCCAGGCAAACTTGCCGTCCGGGCCTTTGCGGAACCAGTTCGTGGTGTAGATCTTTGGCAGCACGGCACCGCAGGCTGACAGCTTCTCGCCCATCGCCAGCCAGTGCTGGAAGTAATCGCTCATGTTGTAGCCCATGAAAGGCAGCATGGCAAAGGGGTCGCGACGCACCACGCCTTGCTGGCCGGTCGCCGCGGCGGTGGTCTCCGAGCCCATGGTCGCGGCCATGTAGACCCCCTCGATCCAGTTGCGCGCCTCGGTGATCAGCGGCACGGTGGTCGAGCGCCGGCCACCGAATATGAACGCATCGATCGGCACACCCGATGGGTCGTCCCAGGCGCTGTCGAGCGCCGGGTTGTTGGTCGCAGCCACGGTAAATCGGGCGTTGGGGTGGGCTGCCGGACGCGGCTTGCCGTCTGCACCGGCTTTGGCGGCGAACTCCGGTGTCCAGTCCTTGCCTTGCCAGTCGATCAGGTGCGCCGGCATGGCATGGGTGTCCTTCTCCAGGCCTTCCCACCACACGTCGCCATCGTCGGTGAGTGCCACATTGGTGAAAATCACGTCCTTGTGCAGGCTCGCCATGCAGTTCGGGTTGGTGAGCAGGTTGGTGCCGGGCGCCACGCCGAAGTAACCGGCCTCCGGGTTGATTGCATACAGCCTGCCATCCGCGTGCGGCTTGATCCAGGCGATATCGTCGCCGATCGTCGTCACCTTCCAGCCGGCAAAACCGGCCGGCGGGACCAGCATCGAAAAATTCGTCTTGCCGCAGGCGCTTGGAAAAGCGGCCGCAACATGGTATTTCTTTCCGGCCGGGTTGGTGACCGCCAGGATCAGCATGTGTTCCGCCAGCCAGCCCGGTGCGCCGGGCGCGCTCTGCGCCGCAGCGCGACCCATGTTGGAGGCGATGCGCAGCGCAAAACACTTCTTTCCCAGCAACGCGTTGCCGCCGTAACCGGAGCCGTAGGACCAGATCTCGCGGGTTTCGGGGTAGTGCACGATGTACTTGGTCTTATTGCAGGGCCATGGGACATCCGCCTGCCCCGCCTGCAATGGCGCGCCGACCGTATGCAGACAGGGCACGAAGACACCGTCCACGCCCAGCACGTCGTAAACGGCCTTGCCCATGCGCGTCATGATCTTCATGTTGACCACCACATACGGGCTGTCCGACAACTCGATCCCGATGTGTGCGATGTGCGAACCCAGCGGGCCCATCGAAAACGGCACCACGTACATGGTGCGCCCGCGCATGCAACCATCGAACAATGCGGCGGCGCCGTCGGCCTGGCCATGCTGCAGCAGGGCGCGCATGTCGGCAGGCGCCATCCAGTTGTTGGTGGGTCCGGCGTTTTCCTTCTTCTGGCAGCAGATATAGGTCCGGTCCTCGACCCGGGCCACGTCGCTCGGGTCGGAGCAGGCCAGGAACGAGTTCGGGCGCTTTGCCGGGTTGAGTTTGCGAAAGGTGCCGGCGTCCACCAGTTGCTGGCAAAGCCGGCTGTATTCCTGGTCCGAGCCGTCGCACCAGTAGACCCGGTCAGGTTTGGTCAGGGCCACCATGTCGGCGACCCAGGCCAGCAAGGCCGGGTTCCTGACGTAATCCGGAGGGTCGAGACGTATTTCGAGTTCGGCAGTCGGTTGCATGGGATTGGCTCCAGAGGTAAAAAGTCGTCTTTTCAAAGTGGGCCAAGGGCAGGCCCTGGCGCGTGATGTCTGGCTGGCATCCACTTTGAGAAAATGGCTCGATCCGGGACTTTGTGCTGCCTCGTGTTGCGATGCTGTCCTGTGCGGTGGTAGCTCGGAGCGCCGTCCCGGTGCACCAAGGCGTTTCAGGTGCGGCCAACCGCCCCATAAGACAATTCTATGAACAGGGTTTGCGGTTACCATGCGGTTACAAGCAATAGATATGCAAAACTCGCATGAAGTTATGCGTACAAATCCAGCCCGCCCGGGGGCTGCATGAAGCGCCGCCGCGTCCTGGCGCAAATCGCGGCATCCGCCTTCGGCCCGGGCCTGTGCGCTTCGAGCCGCAGCGCCCAAGGCCACACCAGCCCGGCGGCGCCGGTGCAGGTCGCCGCGGCGAGCGACCTCAAATTCGCGCTGACGCATGTCGCTAACCAGTTTCATGCCCAGACCGGCCAGGCAGTGGCACTGCGATTCGGATCATCGGGCCAGTTTGCACGGCAAATCGCATATGGACTTCCCGTTGACCTGTTCATGTCGGCCGACGAGTCCTATGTGTTCGAACTCGCCAAGGCCGGTCTGACACGCGCGCCGGCAGGTCACGCCGGCGCGCCGGACACCGACCTGGCCCGGGGCACCCGCTACGCAACCGGGCGCATCGCGCTGCTGATCGCCCCGGGCGCCGATATCCGCCTCGACGCCAACCTGAGCGGGCTCAAGGGCGGCTGGCCGCGCGTGACCAAGTTTGCTCTGGCGAACCCCGAGCATGCGCCGTATGGCCGGGCGGCGCGGCAAGCCCTGGTCGCTTTGGGCCTGTGGGAGATGGTTCAACCCAAGCTGGTGCTGGGCGAAAACATCGCCCAGGCCACGTACTTCGTCACCAGCGGCGCCGCGCAGGCCGGGCTCACCGCGCTGTCGCTGGCGCTTGCGCCCGAGGTGGCGCAACCGGACCGCCACCTGGCGCTACCGGAGCATCTGCACGACCCGCTGCACCAGCGCATGGTGCTGCTCAAGTCCGCCGGCACGGACGCCGACGCGTTTTTCCGCTTCCTGCAAATGCCTGCGGCACGCGCACTGATGGCGCGTTACGGGTTTTCCAGCCCCTGAGGTCTGCCGGCCAGCGCCACGCGCGTCAGACGCGGCGCGGCACCGGTCCCACATAATCCAGGCCATGGATTGGCAAGCTGCTCGCGTTTCCCTGCTGCTCGCGCTGATGACCGCCGTCGTATTGCTGCCCATTGGGGTCGTGCTGGCACGTTGGCTCGCGCGCACGCGCTGGGGCGCCAAACCGGCGATGGAAGCGCTGCTGATGCTGCCGCTGCTGTTGCCGCCCACGGTGATCGGTTTTTACCTGCTGGTGTTGCTGGGGCGGGGCTCGATCGCCGGCGAGTGGCTGGCGCGCCATCTCGGGTTGCAACTGGTATTCAGCTTCGAAGGATTGCTGTTGGCCAGTGTGCTGGTCAACC
>JANLQZ010000508.1:0-2221 GCA_031368125.1 Betaproteobacteria bacterium | reverse complement strand
GAAGAAGGATCCGGCCGCCGCAGCCTATTTCTACCGGGCCGACGGATCGCCGCACCCGGTCGGAGCGACGCTGCGCAACCCCGCCCTGGCGGACGTATTGCGCCAGATCGCAAGCGCTGGATCGAAGGCCCTGCTCGAAGGCGACGTGGCCCAGGCAATGGTGGACAAAGTGCAGAAACACCCCACCAATCCGGGCAAGCTAAGCCTGGCCGACCTGGCCGGTTATCAGGCGGTCCAGCGCGCGCCAATCTGCAGTGACTACCGGGCCAATACGCATGATTTCCGGATTTGCGGATTCCCGCCCCCGAGTTCGGGCGCGATTGCGGTCGGCCAGATCCT
This sequence comes from Betaproteobacteria bacterium, assembly GCA_031368125.1. Taxonomy (GTDB): domain Bacteria; phylum Pseudomonadota; class Gammaproteobacteria; order Burkholderiales; family Burkholderiaceae_C; genus CAISIP01. The sequence continues at coordinate 1,882 of JANLQZ010000508.1, read as the reverse complement.
GGGCATTCTGGGCAACACCAATGCCGGCGCCTTGCCGCTGCAAGACGGGTTGCCGTCCGCCGACTGGTTGCACCTGTACACCGATGCGTCCAGGCTCGCGTTTGCAGACCGCGCCCAGTACCTGGGCGACCCGGCCTTTGTGCAGCCGCCAGCCGGTGACTGGATGAGCCTGCTGGATCCGGCCTATCTGGCCGAACGCGCCAAGTTGATTGGCCAGGCGCCAGGCGCACCAAGCATGAAGACGGCGAAACCGGGCGTCCCCGCGGGCACCAAGACCTCGTCTGCGCCGATGCCGGAACAAGTCGAATACGGCACCTCGCATATTTCCATCGTCGACAGCCAGGGCAATGCGGTTGCCATGACCACGACTATCGAAGATGGTTTCGGTGCGCGCCAGATGGTGCGCGGATTCCTGCTCAACAACGAGCTCACCGATTTCAGTTTTGCACCAACCGACGCCGCTGGCGCCCCGATCGCCAATCGGGTGCAAGCGGGCAAGCGGCCGCGCTCTTCCATGGCGCCCACCCTGGTGTTCGACAAGGCCTCCGGCGCCCTGGTCATGAGCGGCGGCAGCCCAGGCGGCGCGCTGATCATCCACTACACCGCCAAAACGCTGTACGGCGTGCTGAACTGGGGTCTGCTGCCGCAACAAGCGATCAACCTGCCCAACTTCGCGTCGCTCAACGGCCCGACCCAACTCGAGGAAAAGCGTTTCCCCGGAACTACCGTGGAAGCCCTCAAGGCGCGTGGCCACGAAGTGCGCGAGGTCAACATGACCAGCGGACTGCAGGCCATCACGCGCGGGCAGGCGCATGGCGAAATGGTCTGGTATGGCGGCGCGGATCCGCGCCGCGAAGGTGTGGTGATGGGCGACTAATGCCCCGATGCAGCCAGCCGCCTGGCGCGAATCCAGGCGCCGGGATCCGCCAAGGGCGGGCGCGCACTGGCCGCAGAGCTGGCTTGGTTGCGCGGTAGCTGCCGGCCATAGTTCCGACGCACGGTTTGCCGCGTCTCCAGACAAAATAACGGCCGTGGCAATACCCCAGTCATTCATCCAGGAACTCGTCGCGCGCGCCGACGTGGTCGACATCGTCGGGCGTTACGTGCAGCTGAAGAAGGGCGGCGCGAACTTCATGGGACTGTGCCCGTTCCACGCCGAGAAGTCGCCGTCGTTCACTGTCAGTCCCAGCAAGCAGTTCTACCACTGCTTCGGATGCGGCAAAAATGGCAACGCCATCGGCTTCCTGATGGACCACGCCGGCATGAGCTTCGTCGAGGCGGTCAAGGACCTTGCCCAGCAATACGGAATGCAGGTGCCCGAAGAGGAGTCCTCGCCGCAGGACCGCGCGCGTGCCGCAGAGCAGCGGCAAAGGCAAGACACCCTGAGCGATGTGCTCGAAAAGGCCGGTGAAGCCTATCGCCGGCAACTCAAGGATTCGCCCCGGGCCGTTGACTACCTGAAAGGGCGTGGACTCAGCGGCGACATCGCCCGCCAATTCGGGTTGGGTTATGCCCCGCCAGGCTGGCGCAACCTGGCCAGCGTGTTCGCCCATTACGACGACCCGCTGCTGGTGGAATGCGGTCTGGTGATTCAAAGCCAGGACGAGGACGGCGGGGAGGAAAAGCACTACGACCGGTTCCGCGACCGCATCATGTTTCCGATCCGCAACGTCAAAGGCGAATGCGTCGGTTTTGGCGGGCGCGTGCTGGGCGACGAAAAACCCAAGTACCTCAACTCGCCCGAGACGCCGGTATTCAGCAAGGGGCGCGAACTGTACGGCCTGTTCGAGGCCCGGACAGCACTGCGCGAACAGGGTTACGTGCTGGTGACCGAAGGTTATATGGACGTGGTCGCGCTGGCGCAGCTCGGTTTCCCCAACGC
>JANLQZ010000213.1:0-2122 GCA_031368125.1 Betaproteobacteria bacterium | reverse complement strand
GCGCTCGATCGGCAAGATCCGTTCGGGCTGAGCTCGTCGAAGCCACTCGGCCCTTCGTCGAGCTCAGGGTGAACGGTTTATATCATTGAACGCCAAGGCTTGAATGGCTGGTGCGGTGCCGGCCCCGGGGCCGTGGAATGGTGTCGGGGCCGCGGTGGCCGCCACGCGCGTTGTTGGGTATGCTTGCCGCAGCAGCCGCAACGCAGCGGCCAGCACCAGGTGGAGGAGTAACCAGATGCACATTTTTTTTCCAGTGGCGCGCCGGCGTGCCGGCGCCACCGATGATGGCGGTGTGGCCGAGTCGGCCGCCGATGCCGGGCAAATACATATCGTCCGGGACCCGGAGGACGAGTCGGAATGGCAGTACCTCGGCAACCCGCGGATCGCCGCCACGACCTCGCTCACCGAGGTCGTGGCGCGGTTCATTCAGGATTGCCGCGGCGCCAAAGGCGTGATCGACCAGGAGCATGCCGGCGCCGCCAGCAAGGTGCGTGACGTGTTGCTGTCGTGTGCGCAACAGATCGACGACGCCTTGCGCGCGCCCGGCACCCGATAAGCGCCGCCCTGCGCGTCCTCCAGCGCGTCTTCGCGCGCGTCGCTCCGGGCTGCCACCGCAGGGTGCTAGCATGGCCCGTATGAACCTGCTCCGGCCAAGCTCCAGTCTGCGCGGCGCAGCGGTGGCGCTGTCGATGCTGGTCGTCGCCTGCACGGCGCCGGCGTCCGGCGTCGTTGATCCACCTGCCGCGCCGGCGTATCGCCTGATAGTGGTGACTGTTTCGGAGTGGCCCGTTGCCGACGCCTTGGCGCAACGTGTGGCTGCGGTGGCTGGTGTCCCGGTGGTCGACGTCAGGCGGATCGCGCCGCGCCAGTTCGTGCTGTCCTTGTCGTGCCCCGACGCGCCCGCCTGCAGCGCGGCGCAGGAACGCTTGTCCGCCGAGCCGAATTTCCTGGTCGGGATGCAGCAGGACCAGCGCCGGTACATACCGGGCCGTCCGACGCCATCGACCGCGCAGTGACAACGGAACACCCGATGCCATCCAGACCGATCCGACGTTCGCTGGTGCTGCTCGCGCTCGCCATCCTGGCGCTGGGCATTCGGCCCGACGCCGCGTGGAGCGAGAGCGGCGCTCTGGCCAGGCGCGCCGCCATGCCCGCCGAAGACCCGACTTCGGCGCGTGTGATCGTCAAGTACCGGGCCGACAGCACACTCATGCACGCGCTGTCAGTCCGCGGTGGCGCCGTGCGGCCTGCCCATGCCGGCACGCTGTCGCTGCGGCTCGGGCTGGCGCTGGCGGACGGCCGCACCCTCGGCGACCGGACCCAGAGCCTGCGTGGCAGCGGCTTGTCGTCGTCCCAGTTGGCGGCGCAACTGGCCGCGCAACCGGATGTCGAATGGGCAGTTCCCGACCGCCGCCGCCGCGCGACGGCTTTATCCGACGACCCGTTCCTGCCGGACGGACAGACCGCCCCCTTTCCGGTCGCCGGCCAGTGGTATCTGCGCGCGCCCGACAGCACCATCGTCTCGGCCGTCAATGCGGTAGGCGCATGGGGCGTGACGACCGGCTCGCCCACCATGACGGTGGCGCTGCTCGACACCGGTGTGCGTTTCGACCATCCCGAGCTGACCGCCAAGCTGCACCCGGGTTATGACTTCGTCCAGGACACGGCCCTGACCGACGACAACCAGCCCGGCCGCGACAACGACGCCCGCGACCCGGGCGACTGGACCACGCTGGGCCAGTGCAGTCGGGGCGCGCTCGCCACCGACAGCAGCTGGCACGGCACCCAGGTCGCCGGCCTGATCGGCGCGGCCACCAACAACGCGGCCGGCATGGCCAGCATCGGGCGCAATGTGATGTTGTTGCCGGTCCGGGTGCTGGGCCATTGCGGTGGCTTCGACTCCGACATCATCGCCGGCTTGCGCTGGGCCGCCGGGGTGACGAGCGAAGTCGGCTTCGGCGCCTCGGTCACGTTCGTCAACGCCCACCCGGCCAAGGTCATCAACATGAGCCTGGGTTCGGTCGGAACCTGCGAGGCGTCGTACCGCGACGCGTTCGCCGAGGTCAAAGCCGCCGGCGTGACGGTGGTGGTCGCGGCCGGCAACGAAAACGGCCTGGCGGTC
>JANLQZ010000458.1:0-6817 GCA_031368125.1 Betaproteobacteria bacterium | reverse complement strand
CTCGGTCAGCGACGCGCCGGCGTCCGGCAGGTGGTAGGCCAGCGCGTAGCGGCCGATCACCAGCGTGAGGCGCAGCTGCTGGAGGTGCGAGAGCAGGGGTGCGCGCCAGGCTGGCGCGCATTCCGGGCGCGGCGGCAGGTCGCCGGACTTGCCGGTTCCGGGGAAACAAAAACCCATCGGCACGATCGCGACCTGGCGCGCGTCGTAGAAGGTCGCGCGCGAGATGCCCAACCAGTCTCGCAAGCGGTCGCCGCTGGCGTCGTTGAACGGCAGGCCGGTCTCGTGCACTTTGCGTCCGGGCGCCTGGCCGGCCACCAGCAAGCGGGCCGATGCCTGCAGTTGCACCACCGGGCGCGGGCCCAGCGGCAGATGCTGCGCACACCGGGTGCAGGCGCGGACTTCGCTCAGCAACGTGGCAAGTGCGCTCACTGGACTACCCTCCTGACTGTTGAGGTCGTAGGCACGCCCTGGCGCAGGGTTGTCCACGGGGCCTGTTATCAACCGAGCACCGCCGCGCCATGAACCACGCCCTCAGCGTACCCGGCGGCGGGCGAATGGGGATGGGCTAATTCGCGGCGGACGCGTTCGGGCGCGGTTTGGCGGCTTCGCGCGGCGGCTCGGGCGCGCCGGGCGCGGCGGCGACCTTGACGCCGGCAAATCCGACCTTGCAACGCACGCCGGCGAGCAGGCGTCCGTCCTTGTTCGGGAGCTCCAGGCGCACACCGAAAGTGCCGCTGCCGGCGTCGAGCACACGGTCGATCACTGTCACGGTGGCGCGCTCCCGGTTGCCTTCGGGCATGGCGGGCGCCACTTGCCCCACGGCGCCGAGCCTGATCTGCCGGTAGGCTTCGGCCGGCAGGATCGCTTCCACGTACAGCGTTTCGATCTCGGCCAGCCGCAGGATCGGCTTGCGCCCGACACCGGCCTCGGCCAGTTCACCGGGGTTGAGGATGCGCTCCATCACGACGCCGTTGATCGGGCTGCGCACTGTCTTCAGTCGGATCAGCGTCAACTGCCGCTGGTGCTCTATCTGCGCCAGCTTGCGGTTGTCGCGCGCCTCCTGCAGTTCCGCCTCGGCCAGCAGGTTTTCATTCAGGGCTTCGTCCTGCGCCTGCTGTGCAATGAACTGCTGGCGCATCAATTCCTGTGCGCGTGCGAGTTTGCGGCCGCTCAGATCGACCTTGGACTGGCCGGCACGGGTTGCGCCGTCCATCTCGGAGCGGTATTTCGCGCCCTCCGCCAGTACCCGTTCGACCGAGGTGTCGATGAACGCGAGCTCCTGCCCCTTGCGGACCATGTCGCCGCGGTCCACCGTGACCCGCTCCAGAATGCCTTCGATCGGGCTGCGCAGCTCGACCACCTGGCGCGGCTGGATCACGCAATCGAAATCGGCCGCCCAGGCGACCAACGGCAACGCGCTGGTTACCAGCACGGCGGCGGTGACAGATCGCAGCGAACGCATCAAGATGGGCAGTCCTCGGTCCTTGGTTTTTCGTTCTTGTTTTTTTGGTTCCCGGTCGTCATGCCAGGCGCATGCGACTGTGCGCGGCCAGCCGATGGTCACCCTGGCGGTCGCCGGTGCAATGTAGCACGCCGGCACAACTCATTGTGCCAGTGTCGCCACCGCCGCCGATTCCTGCCAGGCGCGGCAGAAGTCACCGAACGCGGCCGCACCCAGCGGCTGGCTCCACAGATAACCCTGGCCGACGTCGCAGCCCCAGCCGGCGAGCAGGGCGCGCTGCTGTTCGGTTTCGATGCCTTCGGCCACCACCGACTTGCCCAGGCTGTGCGCTACCTCCAGGATGGCGCGCACGATCGACCCCGAATCCGCGTTGCTGCCGAGTTCGCGCACGAACGACTGGTCGATCTTGACCACGTCGATCGGCAGGCGCTGCAGGTAACTCAGCGACGAGTAACCGGTGCCGAAGTCGTCCATCGCAATACGCACGCCACGCTGCTGCAATTGGCGCAGCTTGTCCAGGCTCTCGTTGGAATGGTCCAGGAACACCCCTTCGGTGAGTTCGAGTTCAATGTGCAGCGGACGCAGGCCGGTATCCTGCAGCACGCTCTCGACCCGCGCGACGATGTCGGTGCGGGCAATCTCCTGCCCCGAAATATTGACCGCCATGCGTTGCGGTGCGATGCCTTGCGCATCCCATTGCCGGAACTGCGCACACGCCGTGCGCAGTACGAATTCGTCGATCTGCGCAATCAGGCCGGCGCCCTCGGCCACGGCGATGAACTCCGCCGGCGACACCATGCCGCGCGTCGGGTGGCGCCAGCGCACGAGCGCCTCGGCACCGCTGATTCGGCCATCGCGCAGGTCGATCTGCGGCTGGTAGGCCACGGTGAACTCGGTGTTCGCCAGCGCGCGGCGCAGATCGCGCTCGATCTCGGTGCGGGCCACGGCCGCGCGGTTGACCGCCGCGTCGAAAAACAGGTAACGGCCCCGGCCGGCCTCCTTGGCGCTGAACATGGCGGAGTCGGCGTTGCGCAGCATCCGGTCCACCGTCTGCGCGTCGTCCGGGTAGACGCTGATGCCGATGCTGCATCCCAGGTGGTGCTCGTCGCCGCCGGCCAGGTAGGGCAGCGCCACCGCCTCGAGCAGCTTGTGGGCGACTCGCCGGGCGTCCGTGCCCTCCGCGATGCGGGGCAACACCACCACGAATTCGTCGCCACCGAACCGCGTCACCACGTCCTCTTCACGCACGCAGGCACGCATGCGCGTGGCCGCCTCTGCCAGCACCAGGTCGGCCCGGCTATGGCCCAGGCTGGCGTTGACCTTCTTGAAACCGTCGAGGTCGACGAACAGCAGCGCCAGCCGGCCGCGGTCCCGGCGCGCCTGCCGTATCTGCTGCGCCAGATGCTCCTTGAGGTACTGCCGGTTGGGCAGCGCGGTGGTGGCATCGAAATGCGTGTAGGCATACAACGCCTGCGCGCGCGCCGCCGATGTGAGTGCCGCGCCCAGCCGTCCGGCCAGGGCGCGCGCGTTGCCGGACTCGTCGCTGCCGATCTGGTGCTGGCCGGTAAAACCGATGGAGATGATGCCGATCGGCTTGCCGTCTTCATAGATCGGCAGCAGCAGCGCGCCATTCACCCCGCGCTGCGCCTGCGCTTCGAGCAGACCGTAGTCGCGCACTTCGCGTACCCAGGTTCCGTCCGGTGGCACGGCCAGCAGCTGCACCGCTGACGGGCCGACCTCGGCCTGGTCGGCCGCCGGCGGCGCGCCGTCCCTTGAAGTCAGGACCACGCGCATGGAACTGGCCACGTCGCGGTCGAGCACGCCGATCAGCAGCGCGTCGCAGCCGGTGCAGGCCAGCATGTGGCCGGCGGCGAGTTCGACCAGACGGTCCGCGTCGACCCTGGAGAGCGACGCCCGGTCGATGTCCGCCATGGCCTGAATGACGCGCTTCTGGCGCTCCAGCATCTGCGCCATCCGCTCTGGCGCGCCGATCGGCTGGGCCTGTGGTCCGTGCGCATCCGGCACCTGCGCCAGTGTGCCTGCGCCTGGCGCCAGTTGCGGTTGCGCGGGGCGGCGCCGGCGCAGCAGCACTCCGGCGCCGAGCGCGGCAAGGGTTGCGGCCGCGGGCAAGGCCATGCCGGTGCCCGAAGGCAGCCCGGCGCCGCCCGGGGCTGCGATCGCCAGCACGCTCCAGTTGCCGTCCGTTGCGGGCGCCGCGAGGTCGAGGTCGGCCGCGGCGCCACTCCAGGTCTCGGTGCCGGACTGCCAGCGGAATCGGCCCGGCGCCTGCGGCGGCTCATGTGCCAGTGCGCCGAGCGCTGCCAGTGCGCGCGGGCTGGAGCACTGCAGCGGCCGCCCGGTTGCGTCGCGCACGCAGTATTCGGTCCCCGGCGTGCTTCTGCGATCCACCTCCCACAGGTACTGCGGGGCGACTTCGGCCACCAGCAACGCGTCGGTGGTTCCGGAGCGCGCGAGGCTGCGTACCAGCAGGGCGCGGGACGCGCGCCCGATGGCTTCGGGGGCGGTGACGAGCACCGACTCACCTTGCGCCAGCCGCTCGGCCATGGCGTCGCGCAAGTGTGGCGCGAGGGCAACGGCGCCCAGCAGCGACACCGGTGCTTCGCCAGCCTGGATGTAGGAAACCGATTCGAAGTAGCGTTTTTCGGTGGCGCCCAGCACCACCGTGGCGTGGCCGCGGCTCGCGACGTCGGCCGCAACCGAACGCAGCACCCGGTCGGCCAGGCGCAGGCGGTTCGCGAGTTCGAAGCGGTGGGTGCCGGCCAGGTGCCATGTGTCGCCTGGCGGGGTGGAACGCGCCCAGCTGTCGGCCAGCCATGGCGCCATGAGCAGAATGCCGGCCGCAGCGACCAGTAGCAGCGCCAGCCACTGTCGCGGAAGTGACCGGGCCACTGGCGCAGCGGCTGGCCGTGCCAGTGTCGCGCTACCGTGCACGCGAACTCCGCGACCGGCCGGTTCCTGCCGCGCCGGCGGGCGCGGGCCGCCATGCGCCGGCGGTCCCGCCACAGGCGCCGGTTCGGGCAAGGGGGCGATTCAGCATGTCGCAACGGGCAAAGAGGGGGCGGCCATTGCTTGTTATCGGCCAGCGGGCGCGCGTCTTGAGCAGTATTCCCGGCATGGCGACCCACCCGCGGCTCAAGATATCGCGCTCAACGGCCGATATACAGAAATGCCGTGCCCTCCCATCGCAACCGCCACGCCCAACCAGACGGCACCGACCCACGCTGCGGCGCCCGCCCCATGAATGCTCCCGTCGACCCCGTCATCCTGGCCGCGCGAAAAGCCGACACCCCGGCGCATGCGGTTTCGGTCGCACCGGGGGCCACGCGCATGGGCGCGGCGGCAGTGCTGCGGGTCCAGTCCGCGGTGCTGGCGCAGCCGGGATTTTCCGCCGCGGCGACCGCCTTTGTCAGTGAGGTGGCACTGATGTTCGGCGCAGTGCGGGTCTGCCTGGGGCTGGCCGACCAAGGCAGTGTCGAGATCGTGGCCTTGTCCACCGAGGTCGATTTCCTGCGCAACGCCGAGCTCTGCCGCACTTTGGCGGCGGCCATGGACGAGGCGCTGGAGCAGGGCGCGAGCATCGCCTTTCCCGCTGCCGCGCACGCCCGGCCGCGCGTGACGTTGGCGCACGCCGAAGTGGCGCGCCGCGGCGCGGCGAGTGTCGTTACGGTGCCGCTCGCCCATCGCGGCGAGTTGTTCGGCGCCATCACGCTGGAGTACCCTGCCGGTGCCCCGCCCGCGCCGGAGCTGATTGGCGACTGCGAGCAACTGGCCGGCCTGGTGGCGCCGCTGCTGGAGCTCAAGCGCGAAGCGGACCGTCCATGGCACGCGCGACTGCGGATCGGCGCGCGCACGATGGGCCAGAGCCTGGCCGGGCCGGGCCACCTGGTGCCCAAATTTGCCGTGCTGGTGCTGCTCGGGGTGCTGGGCGCCTTGTGTTACTGGCCGGTCGCCTACCGGGTGAGCGCTCCGGCACGCCTCGAGGGCGCGGTGCAGCGCGTGCTGGTTGCGCCGGCGGACGGTTACCTGCGCCAGATCCACGCCAAACCCGGCGATGCCGTGTCGAGCGGCCAGGTGCTGGCGGAACTGGCCGACCAGGACCTGGGCCTGGAGCGGCGCAAGTGGGCCAGCGAACGCGCGCAGTTCGAAAACAGCGCCGGCTCGGCCCTGGCCAAGGGGGACCGCACGCAGTATGTGGTCAACCTGGGCAAGGCCGACGCGGCACGGGCGCAGCTCGAGCTGGTCGACCAGCAGATCGTCCGCAGCCAGATTCGCGCCCCGTTCGACGGCATCGTCATCAAGGGCGACCTGAGCCAGACCCTCGGCGCGCCGGTGCTGCGCGGCGACGTGTTGCTCACCGTTGCGCCGGCCAACGAGTTCCGGCTGATCGTCGAAGTCGACGAGCGCGATATCGGTGATGTGCGCGTCGGCCGGCGCGGAGCCCTCGCGCTGGCGGCGCTGCCTGCCGCCACATCGATGTTTCGCATAACGCGCGTCACCCCGGTGGCCACGGCCAAGGACGGCCGCAACTTCTACGAGGTCGAGGCTCGGTTCGAGTCCAGGCCGGCGGGCTTGCGGCCGGGCCTGCAGGGCGTGGCCAAGATCGATGCCGGCCAGCAGTCGCTGGCCTGGATCTGGACCCATCGGCTGGTGGACTGGGCGCGGCTCGCGCTCTGGTCCTTCGGCAGCTGACCCGCGGCATGCGCGAATCGCTGTTCAGCCCGCTGTGGTACCGCGTCGCGGAGCAGACGCCGCGCCTGGGCGCGGACGTGATCGTGCGCCGCCAGCACAGCCGCGGCCAGCCCTGGTATGTGCTGGTCGGCGCTTCCACGGCGCGCCAGTGCCGCATCAACCACAGCGCCTACCAGTTGGTGGGGTGTTTCGACGGCCAATACACGGTGCAGCAGGTCTGGGAGACGCTGCTGCGCGACCTGCGCGACCAGGCGCCGACCCAGGACGAGGTGATCCAGACACTGGCCCGGCTGTCCGAGCAGGGGATGCTCGACTACGGCGGCGGCCCCGACATTGCGGCGCAGTCGCAGCGGCGCGATAAACGCGTCGCGCAGCGCCGCCGGGCGAATGTGAACCCGCTGGCGTTTCGGGTGCCGCTGGGCGACCCGTCGGCGCTGCTGCGCGGCCTCGACGGTGTGTCGGGCGTGTTGTTCCACCCGCTGGTGTTCTGGCTCTGGCTTGGCATGGTGGCGCTGGCCGCCGCCGTGGCCGGCGCGAACTGGGATGCGCTGCGCACACACGCCGCCACCGCGATGGGCACGCCGCATCACGTGCTGCTGGCGTGGCTGTCGTTTCCGTTCATCAAGGCGCTGCACGAGCTCGGCC
>JANLQZ010000451.1:0-5526 GCA_031368125.1 Betaproteobacteria bacterium | reverse complement strand
CGAATTGCTGATCGAAAGCATTCGCCAGGACGACCCTGAACTGCTGCCCTTCATCACGTCGCTAATCAACGACAGTGCGCACCGTGTCGCGCGCACGGCCGTCTATGCGGTGGCCAACCCGGACACCGTGCCGCAAGCCCTGATGCACAACCTCAAGCACAACCAAGTGCTGCATGAGCGCAACCTGATCCTCACGGTGGTGTTTCACGATGTGCCGTGGATTCCGTTTGAGGGGCGGGTGCAGGTCACGCCGCTGGTGCCGGGCTTCTGGAAGGTTGAGGTGAATTACGGCTTCATCAACACGCCGGACATCCCGAAGGCGCTGGAACTCTGCCAAGCCCAAGGCTTGCCCCTCAACCTGTTCGAGACCTCGTACTTCCTCAGCCGCGAGATCGTGGTGCCGACCAGGGGAACCGGCATGGCGCACTGGCGCGAAGCCCTGTTCGCTTTGATGTCACGCAATGCCGGCAGTGTGGCGGACTTCTTCCACTTACCCAACAATTGCGTGATTGAGTTAGGAACTCGGGTGCAAATTTGACGTTGCTTGACAACCATATGCACTGTCTTCATCCTGCGTCCACCGGAGCCCCGCGGCTCAGCCATGCCGCTTGGCAGGAGTCGTCAGATCGAGGGGGCTTAAGCCATCTCGATCGGGGTGCCCACATACAAGAGTGATCGTTATGCCCAGCCGCGGCGCTTTGCGTGGAGCACCATGGAGCCGACCACGAACGGCGGCTGGCCGGCACCGCAAATCTTGCCATTGGGCTGACAGAAAGCGGGCGCTCGCGACGGACAGTGCGACCGGTCACGCTGCAGTGTCGGATGGCATTGCGCTGCTTTGCCCACGTTCAGCCCGGGCGTCTGCTTGCGAAAAAGTGGGCCGACCGACACGGACTGGATGCCCGCATTCGGATCCCGCAAGCCAAATACAGCAATCCGTCATATCGCTGACATGCGCTGATAAACTGACTGCGAACCTGGCTTCACCGGGCTTACCGTCCCCCTCACCCCGGGGCTTGCGCTGCCTGGCAAAGAATGGAATCAGTTGAATAGACGCCATTCAGTACAGATGCTTGTCGCGCTTGGAGCAGGCAACCTGGTCATGCCGCCCAACGCCTATGCGCAACCGCAGGGCAGGGTCTGGCGCATCGGCTACCTGTCGCAACTGTCGGGGCCCGACGCGAACGCCCGCGTTTTCGCCGAGGCGCTGCGTGGTCTGGGGTACGTCGAAGGTCGCAACCTTTCCATCGAGTCCCGCTGGGCGGCAGGCAAGTTGGATCGCCTTCCGGATCTCGCAAAGGAGCTGGCGCTACTCAAGGTCGACCTCATCCTGGCAGCAACGGGGCCAACCGCCAGAGCGGCTAAAGCTGCGACCGGCTCGATTCCCGTCGTGATGGTGACCGTCCCCGATCCCGTTGCCCTGGGCCTGGTCGCGAGCCTCGGCCGGCCCGGCGGCAATGTGACGGGCACGACCAACATGTCGACGGATCTTGCCGGCAAGAGCCTCCAACTGCTGCGCGAATTTTTCCCCAATGCAACACGGATCGCGGTACTGGCCTGGAAGGGCGCCCCTTTCACGCCGCTGTACCTCGAGCGAATTCGGGCGGCGGCACAAGTGACCGGCGTCTTGCCATGTTCGCAGCGCGCGAATTCGTCGATGCAGGCGGCCTCACGTCCTACGGTCCGAGCCTGATCGAGTTGATGCGCCGCGCCGCCTATTTTGTGGACCGCATCTTCAAAGGCGACAAGCCGGCCGACCTGCCGGTGGAGCAGCCGACCACATTCGAGATTGTCCTCAACCTCAAGACCGCCAAAGCCCTCGGGCTGACCATCCCGCGTTCGCTGCTGCTGCGCGCCGACGAGGTGATTCAATGACCGGTCTGCACGAGACCTGACCTGAAGGTCGGTCGTCGTCCGCCGAACGGCCAGTTACGCTGTACTGCGGAACTACATCCCGCTCTATTGCATACCTTCAATTTTGACGGTCGGCTGCAGAATCAGGGCCACGAACCGCCAATGCCCGGCACCCGCATGAACCTGCTTACGCGCCGGTGCCTCTGGTGTTGGCGGGATCGATCAATCCGCGCACGCGCGCGAGCGCAAGCCCAATTTCGGACGCCGGACCGGCACCGACCTCTGCTGCGATGGTTGCCACAGCCGCAAGTGATGCCGTCGCGGCCGCGTCATCACCGGCCAAGTGGTGGGCCTCGGCGCGGCTGGTCAGTAAAACGCCCAACCCGAACGCATCGGACGCTGCGTGCAGCAGCGCCTGGCCCGACCCAAGGCAGCGCCGGGCATCGTTGTGCCGGCCTTGGCGGGCGTGCAGCAGCCCGAGATAACCCAAAAACTGGCCTTCTGCAATTGGATCGCCAAGCGTGCGCGCGATGCCCACGGCAGCCTCGAACTGCGCCTGTGCTTCATCCATTCGGCCCTGGCGCTCGATTACGATGCCGAGGTTGCAGAGTACGATCGACTCGAGCCGCACGTTTCCGAGTTCTCGAGCGACGACCAGCGCTGCCTTCGATGCCACCTCGGATTCGGCCGGGCGATCCAGCACGATGTGCAGCATGCCAAGGTTGCACAACATGTTGCCTTCGAGCCGGCGACTGCCGGAGTCGCGGGCGATTGCCAGCGACTCGGCACATCGGGACTGCGCCTCGTCCGTCTGCCCGACCTCCATATGCAGCTTGCCGAGGTTGCCGAGCAGGTTGCCCTGCATATGCCGGTCGCCCGAATTGCGAGCGAGTGCAAGCGCCCGCTCGTAGTGCGACAACGCCTCGTCAGTGTGGCCCCCGACAACTGCCAGCTTTCCCAGGCCATTGATCGCCCAGCATTCCAGTCGCCGGTCGTCGAGTTCCTGAGCCATCTGCATGGCTGCGATGTACTGCGCACGGGCATCTTCCATCCTGCCCTCGCCCTCGTGCAGCGCCCCGAGCTGGAACGCCACCCTCCCCTCGCAATACCGATCGCCTGCCGCGCGGGCGCATGCCATTGCCTCGTCGTACAGCGCGTGGGCAGGTTCCGAACGCCCGCACGCCACCAGTGCATTGGCCAGCACCAACCGGGCGTAGGCCGACGCACGTTGGTTCAACCCCGGCATGGCACACACCGATTCAGCCAGGGTTATGCCGGTCTCGAAGGGTCCCCGCATGTTCAGCGCGGCCCAGGCGCCTTCGAGCGCACCGGCCGCCAAGGCACCGCCGCCGAGAGCCACCGCACGCCGGCACGCCGTCTCGAGGTTGTCGAGATCGGCGCAGCGGCCCTCGGCAGCGCGAACCGGCCCAAGCGCGGCGAACCATGCGACATGCCGCCAATTGGCCGAGGCGAGCGCCTCGGGTCCGCTGCCGGCATGGCGCCCTTCGGTCTGCAAGTGTTCTGCGGCGTAGACCTGCACACTGACGAGCAGGTCGAAGCGACCGTCGCCGCGTGACCGCACGAACGACTTGTCGACCAGCGCCTGCACGGCATCCACAGTCCAGGGCGCGTCGTCCCAGGCCGACAGGTCGATCACTGCTTCGGCGGCCTCGAGTGTGAAGCCGCCCTCGAAAACCGACAACTGCGCCAACGCCGCCTTCTCGGTGAGCGGCAACAGGTCCCACGACCAGTCGAAGGCAGCGCGCAGCGTCGACTGGCGGTCGAGCCTGCCGCCCTTGGATGCGAGCAGCTTGAATCGCTCATTCATGCGCGCCAGCAGCATGCGCGGCGGCATCACCCGCACACGTGCAGCCGCGAGTTCGATCGCCAGCGGCAATCCATCGAGCAGCGCCACCAGCTGTGCAACCGTCACCTCGTCCTCGGCGTTCGGCTGGAAGTCCGGTTTCGCTGCCTGCGCCCGCCGCATGAACAGCGCGGCACCGTCGGCTGGCGGCAGCGGCGGCAGCGCCAGAATCACTTCGCCCGCCAGACCCAGCACTTCTCGCGTCGTGACCACGAAGCGGGCCTGGTTGGCACGGGCCATCCAGTGGCCCAAGGTACGGGTGGCATACCGCGCCACCTGCTCGAAGTTGTCGAGTATCACCAGGCATGGTCCACGCCCCGCGATGGCATGGCCGAGCTGTACCACGGGGTCGTCCCTCCCGAGCGGAACGTCGAGCCCCTGCGCCACCGCGCTGGCAATGCCTTCGACGCTGCGCGCAGCTGCCAGATCGCAGAACCAGACGCCGCCCGGGAATTCGCCGAGCCAGCTCCGACCGTAGCGCATCACCATGCGTGTCTTGCCGGTGCCGCCGATGCCCAAGACCGACATGAGGCGTGCGCCGGCCTGGATCTGGCGCGCCAACTCGGCCAGTGCATCGACACGACCAACGAAGGCGTCGCCTTCGGCCGGCAGGTTATGCCGGATTTCGCGCACCGGCAACCAGAGCCCGCCCTGGCGCACGACACGGTAGGCCTTGTCGCTGTCGGGTGGCGGGAAGAGGGGCGCGTCGTCGCCGCCGACCTCGAACAGCTCCATTGGCTCATCCAGTCCCTTGAGGCGCCAGTGTCCGTGCGATTGCAGGCGAAGCCCATCTACGCTCAGCGATCGCCGGGCGTCGGCCGACAGCAGGGTCTGCCCACCCATGGCCACCGACATCACGCGCGCGGCAGTCGCCTTGGCCACACCCTCGACCTCGATCGGCTTGGCCCCCAGTGCGACGTCGGACGGGCTGTTCTCGCGCAGCGTCACGGGGCCGACATGCAAGCCGGCTCGCGCCTTGAGCAGCGGAACGAGCTGGCTCAGCGCCTGCTGATAGGCCAGCGCATAACCCACAGCGTCTGAAACCGCGTCGAATAACAACAACATGCCATCGGTCTTGTCGATCTCGCGCCCATGCCAGACAGGCAGCAGATCGCGTGCGGCGCGGTCGTGCGCGGCCCATAACCGAGCCATCTCTGCATCGCCAACGCGCAGCGACAACTTCGTGCTGTCGACAACATCGGTCAGGAGAAGGGCACGCAGGTCGCTCATGCGAAGGAGTGGGGTGTTCCGAGAACTGGGCGGCGATCGCGGCCCATTGGCGCAGTTTCAAGGAATGCGCGCTGCAACGCAATCAGCATGCTGCGTAGCCCCGTCACTGCGGCGGCAGACGCCAGGCGGCGGCCTCGTGGCCACTCGCGTAACGGGTGTTGGTGGTGGATGGGTTGCGGTTCACCAGTGGCCGGGCGTACATCGGGTGGCGCATGCTGCGCACCTCGTGCTCGAGCGTCGCCAGCACCTCCCCGGTGTCGAGGTCGACGATGTCCTGGAACCGGTACTGGCTCTGGTTGCTTTCTTCCGTGACGAGGCCGCGCTCCAGCAGGCGCCGATGCACACCCGAGAAATCGGCCACGGCGATCTGCACATGGTGGCCGTCGTAGGCCGGCAATGCACGGCCCGATTCGCAAAAGCGCAGGCTTTCGCCAAAACCTGCAGGCACCCGCGCGACGATGGCGCCGCCGTCGGTGCCGGCACTTGCCGGCGCGCCCAACAGCTCGCTGTAGAAACGCGCGATGCGCCCCGCGGTGCCCGGGGCCACGTCGATCTCCACGTACGGCATACCCAGCGCC
>JANLQZ010000430.1:0-2100 GCA_031368125.1 Betaproteobacteria bacterium | reverse complement strand
CACCAGAAAATCGGCATCGCTGGTCGCCGGGTTGAAATCGTCCGCCCGGGCAGCCGAGCCAAACACCTCCAACCGGCGGATGCCGTAGCGTCGGCAGATGGCGGAGATGCCTGAACGGTGCTGGGCGATGGCGGGGTGCATTGGAGGATTTTAGGGGGCACCTGACGGTGGTCGTGCCACAGCCCGCCAGCCGCGCCGAGCTTAGGCTGGACGTCGTCGAAATCGACCAGGGCGTGCAGTTCTTTCATCGTTGACCACGATCGCAATCAGTCGGCTCACGCCAATACTGCTGGCTCGTCAGAGCTGCAAGTGCCCGCCCACAAAGCGACACCCGCGCGCCGCCAATGCCCGGACCGCGGGCGCACGCACATTGAATGCGCTTTTGCCGGAGGCAACCCACACAACATCGCGCGGATAGGCGGCCAGCGGGTTCCCGCGGAGCCAACCCGTCAACCACGCAAGCTTCCTCTTGACCTCGCCAATGTTGGTATCGCTGCCAGCGGGATGAATCTCGATCCAATGGGCCTGATGGTGGCCACGGCGGGATCTGCCCACCAAATAGTCCCAACGGGCGGCGTTCGGCATGACCTCTGCCAATGCCTGATCCACATTGGCACTTCCCAGCAGTTCCCTCGGCCGCAGCGCCGACACATGGGTGCTATCCGCCGCTCTCATTGCCCGCAGGCCTTTGCGAAGTGCGTCTGACCCCAAAGCCTGCGCAACGGCAGCCTCGAACGTCATGCAGGCTCCCGAAAGAGATCGCCTGAAAGAAATGCCGCCGAGTTCGCGACGGCCTTGGCAACCGCCTCGTTGGCGCGGGCGCTGAACTCGAGCAGCCCGCCCCAACTGGCCTCTTGCGCCACGGCCGACGCGGGGTCGAGTTGAGTCACATCGAGCACGGCATGGGCGGGGTCGAAGTAGTAGACCTTCGACGTCTTCTTGAGTGCCGCCTCGGCCATCACCTTGAGCGAGGCGCTCGTCGGCGCACCGAACAAGGCCAGCAGGTCTTGCGGCTTGCCCTTGTTCTTGCGCAGGGTTTCCAGCGCCCAGACGAGTTCCAGAACCTGCGGCGAATGCGTCGACAGAATCACCTTGTAGCCACGGGTGAGCAATTCCAGAACGATCAGCAACACGACCGCGATGGCACGCGGGTGCAAACCCATCTCAAGCTCTTCTATGATGACCCACTCAATATCTTTGCGCCTGGCCACCTTCGCCGGCGGCATCAACCAATAGAGCCCGAGCAGCAGGGGAACGAACTCGCGCTGGCCGGCGGACCAAACCATGAAAGGCAGGGTCTCGCCACCCGCGCCCAGCACGAGCCGCTTTTGCGACTGCACCTTATGTACCGAGAGTTTGAAGTCGGCGAACACGCTCGCCTGCAACAACTTGCGGTAGTCGGCCTTCAGGCGGTTGGACTGCGGAAACAGCGGCCCAGTACCATTGAACTCACGCTCCATCAGCAGACGCAGCCCCTCGCTGAACGCGCGAACGGCATATGGGTCGCCGGATTGGTAATCGGTAAACGGCCGGGGCCACCCGTTTGCCAGCGCGATGACGCGCTGCGCCGGCACAAGAAACACCGACTCGGTCTTGCTGGCCTGCTGCCGCGCGATGCGGCGATGGACATCCACCACCTTGCCGTCGACCGCCACCTCGCTGTCGGCACGCCAGATGGAATGCATGCCCTCGCCGAAGTAGACATCCAGAAAGGCGGGAAGTTTCCCGTCGTAGTCCAGCCCATAGGTATGCAACTGCTGCTGGATCAGGCCACTGTCCTGCAGCAGCTTGACCCACTGCAAGCTGATGCTCTTGCCACTGGCCTGCGGCCCGACCAGCACGGTCAGGTCGCCGAAGTTCAGCTCGGCTTCTTTGATTTGCCCGATGTTGCGGAGTGTGAGCTTTTTCATGGGGTACCTGTGTCGTTCGGCTTTGCAACAGTCCTATACGCTTGATCGGGCCGGTTTGGTACGTCCGGAAATTTCAACTCAAGCCCCCCTCTTTTGACCAGGCCGGCAAGGATGCGGCCCTGCAAATACTCTGCATCGCGATTCACCAAGGAGGCCAGCTCCTTGGCGGTCAGTCAGCGGGAAGCGCACA
>JANLQZ010000389.1:0-2910 GCA_031368125.1 Betaproteobacteria bacterium | reverse complement strand
CAGGATCGTCAGGATGCCCACCACGACCACCAGCACCATCGCGATAGCCGACGCCACCTTGAAGTCCAGCAACTGCAGCGCGTACAGGGCGACGACATTGGCGAGCAGCTGGTCGCGCGGTGCGCCCAGCGTCGCCGGTATGACGTAGAAGCCGGTGCAGATCACGAACACCAGCAGCGCGGCGGCAATGACGCCTGGCAGTGTCAGCGGCAGCACGATGTGGATGAATACGCGCCACCCGGAGGCTCCCAGGCTCTGCGCCGCCAGTTCGATCCGCCGATCCGTCCGCAGCATCACACCGAGGATCGGGAAGATCGCGAATGGCAGCGCGAACTGCACCATGCCCAGCATCATCGCCGGGCGGCCGGGGAACATGTGCAGCGGCTCGCTGACAACACCCAGCGCCATCAGCGCTGCGTTCACGGCCCCGTTGTCGCGCAGCAGGGCGTTGAAGGCGACCACCTTGACCAGCACCGTGGTCAGGAAGGCAATCACCACCAGCGTCGTGAGCACTGCCCTGGTCACGGCGGCGCCGCGCCAGATCGCGGCTGCGATGCCGTAGGCGAGGACGACCGAGATCAGCGTGATTTCGGCGCTGTCGACCGCGGTATGGATGGCGGCATTGACAAACAGGGAGTTGCCCAGCAATTCGCCCCAGCCGGCGGCGCCGAGCTCGAACGCATGCCCGACCGTGATCGCCAGGGGAAGCAACAGGCCCGCGGCGTACAGGGCCAGCACCGGCAGCAGCCACAGGAGCCTGTGTCGGCCGGGCCGGCCGGCGACGCTCGTGGCAGGGGCTGGCCGTGGCGTCGTCATCGGCCGAGGAGGGTGGTTGGCAGTCGCATCACCTTGGTGCTACAGCATGAAGGAGTAGTTGCCCTGCGGGCCATCGCAGTCGAGCAGGCTCACGATCTTGGTCGCCACCACCATGGCGCCCGAGGTGTCGCGCACCAGTTCGTATATCTGCATGCCGGCATGGCTGCCGAGCTGGCCCTTGCGGTATTCCCAGATCACGACGTTGGCGCGCGCGATGGCGGCACCATCGGTCCCGGTCCCGGTCCAGGACTCGATGTTGGTCAACATCCGGCGCGTGCGCGCCGGCGGCGTTTGCGCGTGCAGGTGGCCGGTGCGGATCATGGCGACGCGGTCGGCCATGCGGCGGCGGTCGTCGAGGTAGATGCCGCTCTCCGTGCGCGGGTCGGCGGGTTCGGTGCTGCGCGGAATCCAGTACAGGCACTCGCTTGCGAAGACCGCCAGCCATGCGTCGTACTGCCGGTCGTCCAATAACCGCGCCTCCCGGTACAACAGGCGCGTGATTTCGCCGCCGGTGTCCGGTTGTGCGGCCGCATCCGGGCCAGACGCCAGTTTCCACAGCGACCAGAGTCGGGCATACCGGGCGTCGCCGACGTACAGCACGGGTTCGGCCGGCGGGCTTGGTGCGGCCGCTGCCGGGCTCACCGGGGTACCTTCGCCCTGCGCGCTCGCTTGGGGGCGGCCCGTCGCGGCGCTCATCGCACGACACACGGGCGCACGTCCCGGTTCATCAGTTCCTGCCAGTGGAAGTAGGCGCCGCGGATACCGGTCTCGTCGGATACCGCGCCGGTGATCGCTCCATCGGCACCGTACACTTCGCGATCGGTGCCCAGCCCCTTGCTGAAGTCCACCCACTCCATCTCTGGAATCGTCGTGAGCGAATGCTGGATGCGCTCGAAAATCTCGTTGTCGTCGCGGTAGCCGAATCCGGCGAAGTCTTCCAGGAACCGGCTCTTGAGCGCGTTGACCTGTGGCGGCGCATCTTCAAGGACCACGCCGTAACAATGGACGATGGTCTTGTCCACGGCCACCGGCTCGTAGACGTTGAACGAGCCGGCTCCGGTGATGATCAGGTTGGGGTAGAGGATCAGGTTGATGCCGGCGCGGCCGGTCATGTCCAGATAAGTGCGCGCCTGCGCGGTCCCGAATTCGGCTTCGAGGGCGGCAGCGTAGGTTTCCCGGCCAGGCACGGGGCGGGCCCGCTCCCACGGCGACGGGATGGACGGGCGCTGGTCGATGAGCTTGTGGCCATGGCCGAAGTACTTGACGTACATAGGCGTGTTGTCACCGCGGAAATGGTCGAGCGCCTTGCCCGAGCCGTGCCGTTCGCCCGTCATCTGCGCGATCGACCGGTGTGTGAATGGCACGTGGTACATGTCGCCGTTGTTGTCGTTTTGCAGTTTCCAGTTGGCATTGAACACCATGGTGCTCGATCGCACCACACGGGCACCCGGCGTTGTCAGGGCGCTCACCGACCAGTCGATGATCTCGGTCGACGGGCCAAGCCACTCCAGCAGCGGTTCCACGTCCGGGTTGAGCGATCCGAACACATAACCGCGGTACGACGCGATACGCGGAAACCGGCCCAGGTTGTGCGCCGCCTTGTCGAAGCCGGCGCCGTAACCTTCGGCAAAGGTCACCGTCAGCAATTCGCCCGTGTTGCCGAAGGTCCATCCGTGGTAGGCGCACTGGAAGCGTTTGGCGTTTCCGTGCGCCTCCATGCACACGGTCGTGCCGCGGTGTGTACAGCGGTTCATGAGCGCGCGAATGTCACCCTGGTCCGTGCGTGTGACGATCACGGGCCGGCGCCCGATGTTCACGCACTTGAAATCGTTGACCTGCGGGAGCTCCGACTCGTGCACCAGGAAGACCCAGGTGCCGCCGAATATCCTGGTCATCTCCTGGTCGAAGATGGCCGGGTCCGTGAACAGGGTGCGGTGCACCATGCCGTCCGGTCGCACCAGCGCGTCGTAGGGCCCGGCGCCGCTGCCCGTCATGATGCAATGAGTTGCTGGAAGCGCAGCGTCACCGCGGGTCCATTGGCGCCCCACCATTCAAAATTCTTCTGGAAATACCGGCCCTTCATGGCGGCGCTGG
>JANLQZ010000187.1:0-10788 GCA_031368125.1 Betaproteobacteria bacterium | reverse complement strand
GGCACCGACATCGGCGTCTACCGCAGTGTCGACGCTGGCGCCACCTGGATCAACTTCTCGCAAGGGCTGCCGAACACCGCGATCTACGACCTGCGCCTGCGCCAGGGCAGCAATCTGCTGCGCGCCGCAACACACGGGCGCGGACTGTGGGAAATGCGCACCGACCTGGCCACGCAACCGACGGTGGACATCTTCGTGCGCGACCACATCATGGACGCGGGCCGCCCGCCCAGCGCGGCCGCCGTGGCCGCGGCGTGGGACGACCCGACGCGTTACGTCGCGCTCAACGACGCGTGTTACTGGTGGCAGTGTGCCGACATCAAGGCCGACGCGCCGCCGGCCTGGCAACTGCTGCCGAGCGAGGTGAACTACCTCAACTTCGAGACCCGCCTGGTGCACGAGAACCCCGAGAAGGGGAACCAGAACCGGGTCTACGTGCAGGTGCACAACCGCGGCCCGCTGCCCGCCACCAACGTGACGGTCAAGATCATGACCGCGGGTGCATCGCTGGGCCTGCCCGACCTGCCGGCGGACTTCTGGACCGCCTGGCCCAACAGCACCGGCGGCGCGCACTGGTCCCCCGTGGGCACGCCCCAGACCATTGGCACGCTGGAGCCCCTGCGCCCAACGGTACTCCAGTGGGACTGGACGCCGCCGCTGGGTGCCGACGCGCACAGCTGCATGCTGGTGGTGATCGACAGCCCGAGCGACCCGGTACCCGCCAGCACCAAGGCCGTGTTCAACATCGCACAACTCGTGACGACCGAAAAACGGGCCGGCCTGAAGAACCTGCACGTCGTCAACCTGCTGCCCGGCGTGGTCCAGCCGATCCCGCTTTACCTGTACGGTTCGGCCGCGGTCCGGGGGGGCTACCTGATCCGCATCCCGGCGCTGTCGCACCCCGCGTTCAGCGTCGGCATGCTGTTGTCCAAGGCGCAGAGCGAGCGACTGGCAGCGGGCGCGCTGCCCACGGGCCTGCGGGCGACCCGGTTCGCGGCCAGCGACCTCGCGAAAATGAAGGAGTCGTGGCTCAGACGCGAACTGCGCAGCGAGGAGTCGTGGCAACGCGTGCTGGACCTCGTCGACGTGGCCCGGCTCTACACCGTCGACAGCAGGAGCCGCGGCGTCGAACTGCCGATGGCCATCCGGGCCGGCGCGCGCGAGACCGCCATGCTGGTGGTGCGCACCGGCGATCTGCAGCAGATCGCGCCTGGGCCGCTCGCAACCTGGACCCTGCAGCAGTCGTCCGTGCAGGGCCGGCTGGCGGGCGGCAGCACCTTTGTCTTCAAGCGGACCAGGGTGGGCTGAGAGCGTGAGAGGCAATCCAAAACCTCGCACAGCGGCCGGGTGCGGCCGGGCATGCCGGCTGTGTCGGCCACCAGCTGTGGCAGCGGATTCCCGGAATTCACCCAATCCAGTCTGATTGCCAAAGCAGGCGTCTCTCACCGTGCCTGCCCACCAGCGCATGAAGAGGTATTACCAAGGTAGTGCTAACATGCCGCCATCCCTAACAGTACCCGTGAGACCGCCATGCCGACACTGTCTGTCAAGCTTCCGGAAGAAACCAAGCAGCGCATCCAGTCGGTAGCGCGAAGCCAGGGCACAACTGTCCACGCCGTCATGGTTGGCGCGATCGAATCAGCGCTTTCCAAAGCAGAGGACCAGGGTGTCCTGGTGGCGGCCGCGCTTCGGGCAAGAGAACAAGTGCTCGCATCGGGCACGGTTCTGGATGGCAAGGCATTTGGTGACTATCTGAAAGCCAAGGTGCGTGGGCAAAATACCCGACGTCCCCGGCCGATCGGCTTGAAATCCATCGTTTCGGGTCGCCGATGACGCGATGGGTGCTTGGTGCGTCGGCAGCGGAAGATCTCGAGCGGCTGGTGGACTTTTTGCTGCAACGGTGGCCCGAAGAGGCTGTGCAATCGGTCGACATCATCACAGACGCGCTGAACATCCTTGAACAGCATCCGCGCATCGGTCGTCCGCTGGAGTCCGCATTGCGAGAGCTCGTCATTTCAAGAGGCAAAACCGGTTATCTCGCCTTGTATGAATACGACGAGGTGGCCGATTTGGTCATCGTGCTTGCGGTGCGTCAGCAACGCGAGCAGGACTACCACTGAGACTCGCGCGTGGGTCAATTGAAACCGGCATACCCGACGACGAGGCCAATGCGTGCAGACCGGTGAACCAGTAGGCCGGCAACAAATGCAAACGCGCCGTGGCCGGGGCCGCGCCGGTGTTGCAGGGTACCGGTTCAATTGGC
Source organism: Betaproteobacteria bacterium (assembly GCA_031368125.1). Classification (GTDB taxonomy): domain Bacteria; phylum Pseudomonadota; class Gammaproteobacteria; order Burkholderiales; family Burkholderiaceae_C; genus CAISIP01. The sequence continues at coordinate 8,525 of JANLQZ010000187.1, read as the reverse complement.
CGGGCAAACGTTGAACCATGCTTCTGCGTGAGCCAAGCCTTGTGTCGCGGCGTGCAAAAGGGGCTATCCGGATGGTGGCCACGGGTGCGCTGCTTGGGCTTGTGCGGTTGAAGTGCCTGCGTCGCGTCAGTGCCCCAGCGCCGTCGCCAGCACCCGTACCACATGCACGGCCTCGCGGCCGGTGCCATCGCGCAAGCCGTCGTGGATCTGATGCCGGCAACTGGTGCCGTCGGCTACCAACAGCGCGTCCGGCTGCCGGCGCAGCGCTGGCAGCAGGCTCAACTCCGCCATCTGCTGCGACACCTCGTAGTGCGCGCTGTCGAAACCGAAGCTCCCGGCCATGCCGCAGCAGCTTGATTCAATCAGTTCCGGTTGCGCACCCGGAAGCATCCGGAGCACGTCGAGGATCGGGCTGACAGCGCCAAAGGCTTTCTGATGGCAGTGGGCGTGCACCAGCAGCGGCCGGTCGATGGCGCGCAGCCGCGATTTCAATACCTGCAACCTGCCGGCCTTGTCTTCGCGGGCCAGGAACTCCTCCAGCAGCAGCGCCTGGCTGGCCACCGTGTGCGCGGCCTCGCCCAGGCCGAGCACCAGGGCTTCGTCGCGCAGGGTCAAAAGGCAGGAAGGTTCCAGCCCGACGATCGCGATGCCTCTCGCGGCGAAGGGCAGCAGGTGGTCCACCAGTTCCCGCGCCTTGGCCCGCGCCTGTTCCACCATGCCGCTGGCCAGGTAGGTGCGGCCGCAACACAGGTGCTTGCGATCGTTGGCGGCTTTCCCGGTTTTTGCCGCCACATGCACGGCATAACCGGCCGCCTGCAGGACCTGTAATGCCGCGTTGGCATTGTCGGGTTCGAAGAAGCCGTTGAAGGTATCGACGAACAGCACCACCGGCCGGTCGGCGGCCAGCAGCTGTTCGCGGGTGTGCGGGTTGGCGCCATGGCCGAAGAAGGGCCGCGATTGCCATTGCGGCAGGCTGCGCCTGGCGGCCAGGCCCAGCAGCGTGTCGCTGAGTGCGGCCAGGCCCGGCACCTTGTCGCGCAGGTTCAGCAGTGGCGCGAAGATGCTGGCCCAGCGGGCGTAGTCGGGCAAATGCGCAACCAGCCTGTCCTTCAGCGTGTAGCCGTGGCGCGCCTTGTAGTGGTGCAGGAACTCGATCTTGATCCTGGCCATGTCCACGCCGGTCGGGCAGTCGCGCTTGCAGCCCTTGCAACCAACACACAGGTCGAGGGCCGCGTGCACTTCGGGGCTGGTGAAGGCGTCGGCCACCGCAGCGCCCGCCGGTTGTCCGGGCAACTGCCCGGACAACGCCAGCCGCAGCGTGTTGGCGCGGCCGCGCGTCACATGTTTTTCGTCGCGGGTCACGCGGTAGCTGGGGCACATGGTGCCGGTGTCGAACTTGCGGCAGTGGCCGTTGTTGTTGCACATCTCGACCGCCTTGGCCAACCCGTGGGCCGGATCGCCGCCGCTGCCCGCAGCGGTGGTCTGCTCGGTCAACGGGTCGTTCTGCACGTCCCAGGCGCTCCAGTCCAGCGCGGGTCGGATCGGGATCACGCTGTAGCCGGGCGCAAAACGCATCAGCCGCGTGTCGTCCATGCGCGGCACCGGGTGGCCGGGCGTGGATACCATACGCCCGGGGCAAAGCAGGTTCGTCGGGTCCAGGTGCTGCTTGATGCGCGCGAAGGCGGCATTGATCCGCGGGCCGAACTGCCATTCGATCCACTCGCCGCGGCACAGGCCGTCGCCGTGTTCGCCGCTGTAGGCGCCCTTGAACTTGCGCACCATGACACTGGCTTCATTGGCGATCGCGCGCATCTTGGCGGCACCGCCGAGGCCGCCGTCCAGGCCGATTTCGCGCCGCATGTCCAGGATCGGTCGCACATGCAGTGTGCCGACGGAAGCGTGGGCATACCAGGTGCCACGGCTGCCGTACTTGCGGAACACTTCGGTCAGACCGTCCGTGTATTCGGCCAGGTGTTCCAGCGGCACCGCGCAGTCCTCGATGAAACTGACCGGCTTGCCGTCGCCCTTGAGGCTCATCATGATGTTGAGTCCCGCCTTGCGCACTTCCCACAGGTCTTTCTGTGGCGCCTCGTCGAGCATTTCGACCACGCTGCCGGGCAGGCCCAGGTCGCCCATGAGTTCGACCAGCTGCCTGATCTTGGGCAACAGTTCGGCCCGGTTCGCGCCGGAGAACTCGACCAGCAGGATTGCCTCCGGCTTGCCGCCGTTGATGGCCGGCGCAAGCGCGCTGCGCACGGTGGGCGCGAAAGCCGGGTTTTGCAGGCTCAGTTCGATCATCGTGCGGTCCACCAGCTCGACCGCTGTCAGTTGCGCGCCGCCCATCCCCACGATGTGCTGCGCCGAGTCCATGGCCTTGTAGAAGCTCGGGAAATTGACCACGCCCAGCACCCTGGCGCGCGGCAGTTCGCTCAGACGCAGCGTCAGCGACTCGGTCAGCGCCAGCGTGCCCTCGCTGCCGATCAGCAGGTGCGCCAGATTGACGGAACCGTCCGGGGTATAGGGCCTTTCGTTCTGGTTGTGGAAGATGTCGAGGTTGTAGCCCCCCACGCGGCGCAGCACTTTGGGCCAGTGCGCCTCGATCTCCGGCTTGAGCTCTTGCGCCAGGCCGCGCACCAGATCACCCAGCGCACGGGCCGCCCCGCCGCTGCTGTCGTAACGACCCAGCTCCAGCACACTGCCGTCGGCAGCCCAGGCGCGCGCGCCCAGCACGTTGTGCACCATGTTGCCGTAGGCGATGCTGCGGCTGCCGCAGGAGTTGTTGCCCGCCATGCCACCGAGCGTGGCCTGCGCGCTGGTGGACACGTCGACCGGATACCACAGGCCGTGTCTCTTGAGGGCTGCGTTCAGGTGGTCGAGCACCAGGCCGGGCTCCACCACGGCGGTGCGCTGCTGCGGGTCGATCTGCAGCACCTGGCGCCGGTGCTTGCTGAAGTCGACCACCAGGCCCGCGCCCACGGTCTGGCCGCACTGGCTGGTGCCGGCGCCACGCGCAACGACGGGCACTTTCAGGTCACGGCAGATGGCCAGCGCCGTGGGCGCGTCGTCGGCCTCCCGCGGCACGAACACGCCCACGGGCATGACCTGGTAGATCGACGCGTCGGTTGCATAACGGGCCCGGTCGGTGGGGGAGAACAGCACCTCGCCCCGGGTATCGGCACGCAGCCGCGCGGCCAGGCGGCCAGCCACCTCGTTGCTGAAACCGGCGACCGTCTCGTAGGCGCTGGCGGGCGAATGTGCGGACAGGTTCAGGAGGGCTCGGGCGGACATGGGATGGGCGGTTTTGGTTCGATCAAGGCGACAAGCGGCGGGTGGACGATCAGGACGCGGCGCCCGGCGTGGACGCTTGTCCGGCACCGGCGCCGTGGCGCAGCTGCGCGATCACGACGTCGCGCTTGTTGTAGAGGTGGGCCAGCATCACGGCACGCATGGCCGGTGCATCACGCGCGCTGAGGGCTGCCACCATCTGCTCGTGTTCGCGCGCGGCGTTTTTCCATTTTTCCTCGTCCTGATTCGAGCGAAAGCGCAGCGCCTGCAAGCGCGCATTGACCTGGGTATAGGTGAGCGTCAACACCGGGTTCCGCGCGGCGGCATTGATGGCCTTGTGGATCAGCGCGTTGATCCGGTAGTAGTTGGAGAGATCGCGCCGGGTATAGGCGGCCATCATCTCGAAATGCATGGCCTTGATTTCGGCCAGCTCGGCGTCGGTGATGCGCTGGACCGCCAGTTCACCGGACTGGGCTTCCAGCCCGGCCATCACCTCGAAGGTGTGCAGCACGTCGGTTTCCGACAGCGACATCGCAATCGCCCCGCGGTTGGGCAGCAATTCGACCAGCCCTTCGGCCGCCAGCATTTTGATGGCCTCGCGCAGCGGCGTTCGCGACACATTGAGCACCCCGCACAGTTCACGCTCGTTGAGCTTGGCGCCTGGAGCGATGCGGCTTTCCACCAACATCTGGCGCAGGCGCAGGGCCACCTGTTCATGTAATGCGGCACGCGGGATGGAGATGATGTCTGCGCTCATTTATGAATTTTGTATTCAAAAATGCTCAGAGTCAACCTATAAAAAACGCCTCAGTTGATTGACAAATGAATTTTGTATGCAAAAATTGGGTCAACAATTCTCTTGCCGATGGAGCCGGTCGCCCATGTTGAATCTCGACTTCCACCCCACTGGCCGCCATTTCCTGCAAATTCCCGGCCCCTCTCCCGTGCCGGACCGCATCCTGCGTGCGATGAGCCTGCCGACGATCGACCACCGGGGGCCGGAGTTCGGCGCGCTGGGGCGCAAGGTGCTGGCCGACATCCGGAAAATATTCCGCACCGAGCATCCGGTCATCATCTACCCAGCGTCCGGCACCGGTGCCTGGGAGGCCGCACTGTCCAACGTATTGAGCCCCGGTGACCAGGTGCTGATGTACGAGACCGGCCACTTCGCGTCGCTGTGGCAGAAGATGGCGGCGCGGCTGGGTCTGGCGACCGAGTTCCTGGCGCTGCCGGGCGTTGAGGCCGGCGTGCCGGCCAGCTGGCGCCATGGGGTGCAAGCCGGGTTGATCGAGGAACGCCTCAGGGTCGACACGCAGCACGCCATCAAGGCGGTCTGCGTGGTGCACAACGAAACCTCCACCGGCGTCACGAGCGACATCGCCGCCGTGCGCCGTGCCATCGACGCGGCAAGACACCCCGCCTTGCTGCTAGTGGACACCATCTCGGGCCTGGCATCGGCCGACTACCGGCACGACGAATGGGGTGTGGACGTGAGCGTGAGCGGCTCCCAGAAGGGCCTGATGCTGCCCCCGGGCATCAGCTTCAACGCGTTGTCGCCCAAGGCCATCGAGGCCAGCCAGCGCGCGCGGCTGCCCAAGGCTTTCTGGGCCTGGGACGAGATCATCGACATGAACCGGAGCGGTTATTGGCCCTACACGCCCAGCACCAACCTGCTGTATGGCCTGAACGAAGCCTGCGACATGCTGCTGGGTCAGGGCCTCGACGCGGTATTTGCGCGCCACCAGCGCTGGGGCGCGGGCGTGCGCGCCGCGGTGCAGGCCTGGGGCCTGCCGATACAGTGCGCGGACCCCGCGCTCTATTCGCCCGTGCTGACCGGCGTGATCGTGCCTGAGGGCGTGGACGCCGACGCCGTGCGCAAGCTGATCTACGAACGTTTCGACTGCTCGCTGGGCACGGGCCTGGGCAAGGTCCGGGGCCGCATGTTCCGCATCGGCCACCTGGGCGACTGCAACGACCTCACGCTGATGGCGGCGTTGAGCGGCTGCGAGATGGGGCTGAAGCTCAGCGGCGTCAAGCTCGCGGGGTCGGGCGTGCAGTCGGCGATGGATTACTTCGCTGCGAACCCGGCGCCAGCGGCACGACAGGGCGCGGCGCGCGGGAGCTGATGCCTGGGTCTTGCAAAAAACATGGCGCCTGGTCCACGGTTTGCGGGATTTGAGCGGTCTGGTTTTCGTGCTTTCAACAAGGAGACTTCAACATGCAACGCAGGAACTTTGTGATTGCGGCCGCCACCACGCTCGCCCCACCGATGATCAGGGCCCAGACCCTGCCCGGCGGGCCGGTGCGCATCGTGGTGGGCTTCCCGCCGGGCGGTGGCACGGATGCGCTGGCGCGAGTGGTGGCGCAGAAGCTGTCGGTGATGTGGAGCCTGCCGGTCGTGATCGACAACAAGGCCGGAGCGGCCGGCGTGATCGCCGCCGATTACGTGAGCAAGCAGCCGGCTGACGGCAACACGCTGCTGATGGCGCATATCAACAGCCACGCGCTGGCGCCGGCCCTGGGCACCAGGCTGGGCTACGACGCCGAGAAGGATTTCGTTCCGATCAGCATGGTCGGCGTGACGCCCAACATCCTGATCTGCAACACCGAGCAGCCGGCCAAGACCGTCAAGGAACTGGTGGCGTTGTGCAAGGCCAATCCTGGCAAGATCAGCTTTGCGTCGGCCGGTGGCGGTTCGGCGCAGCACTTCGCGCTGGAAATGTTCAAACTCGAAGCCAGGATATTTGCGCTGCATGTGCCGTACCGCGGCTCCGGCCCGGCGCTGATCGACCTGATCAGTGGCCAGGTCAACTACTGCTTCGAGACCATGACCTCGGCCACGCCGCACATCAAGGGGGGCAAGGTGATTGCGCTGGCGCAGACACGCCTCAAGCGGGCCCGGGCGCATCCTACGGTGCCGACCATGGCCGAGCAGGGTTTCCCGGGTTTCGAGGCGACCGTGTGGTATGGGCTGATGGGCCCGGGCAAGCTTCCGGTCGCGATGGCGCAGCGCATGAACGACGATGTCAACAAGGTACTTGCCATGCCCGACGTGCAGGAAAAGATGGAGCAGTACGGCGCTGAGGACGGTGGCGGCAGCATCGAGAAATTCGCCGGTTTCATCAAGTCGGAGCAGGAGAAATGGGCCAAGGTGGCCAAGGTGGCGCAGATCAAGGTGGACGCCTGATCCGACAGCGCGGTTCCCGGATGCGGCGGATCGAAAAAGGCACATTGCCACGGCGCCTTGTGGCGCGAATGGCAACTACGGTCGCGTTTCTCGGCCGCGGGTCGGGCCAATCGGGCATCCGCTGCGCGGTTGCAGCAACTGCAGCACCCGCAGCTTGAACGCCGGGGCGTTGCCGTGCGCCGCCGCGTGCGCCAAGCCTGAAACTCCATCCCCTCCTGTGCCGCGTCATGGCCGGATCGACGGCGCGATCGGGGCGCAGTGTGTGACGCCATCGGTGCGCCGAACGCGCCGGGCGGTGGCGCCGGGCCGGGCCGAGAACGCCGACATCCGGCCAGTGCTGTCGGACCAATGTGCTGCGCAGGTGGGTAAGGATGTGCAAACCGAGCCGGACTGTGATCTGGTGGCGCATTCGGCACCCGACTTTGATGTCGACCAGCACATCAATTGGTGACAAGTCAAACCGGTGATCCAGACAGCCTGCGGCGTAGTCCTGCGTGTGGCACGCGCGGCGCAGCGGCAATCACATTCCTGGACCGGGCACATGGGCGGTTGCCCCGCCAGCTCGCGCGCAAGTCGAGTACCTTTGCGCGAATCAAGTGCCGTTCCAAGATGCGATACTTGGTTCCAGGCGGTTGATTGTCCTATCCGTATCCGCGTGAATGTTTCGTTGACTCGGACACCCGCCCTAACTCATCCCGCCTATCGTCAAATTACTTGCAGAAAACTACAAATCTGCCCATCGTCGTCTTCGTTGACTACCTGAGCCGTTTCGACCCATTCGATGAGGAGTTTTTTCTATGCCACTCGCAGCACGTTCCACCGCTGTTTTGCCAGCGGTCGTCGGTATGGGGCAGCCGACTTGCCATGCGGCAACCTGGTTCTGGGCAGCCAAAGAAGCGCAGGCTTTAGGTCTGTCTATCGTCAAGACAGATGTCGTCACTCTTGGCAATATAGGTGTGATGAACCCGCAAGCAGCGATGCTGGCTCTGATCGGCCCAGGTCGTTCATCCAACTGGAATTTCGCCAATACACCCTCCACACCACCAGATGGGAGTGTGTTGATTTGGCCTACCGGGGCATCACACTCTGCCGTTGTCAGTGCAGTCAATGCAGTGTCAGGCTATAACCAACCCGTGCAGTTTCCGGGCGTCGGCGTGGGCCACACGACGAACGCGCCCGCGGCACTTGCCGCCAATCAGAGAATGTGTGTGGTAGTTTCTGAGGCAGCTATTGTTGCGGCAGCAGCGGCCTCGAATCTCTAAGGAAACGCAGATTTATTCGCTGATGTTGCCAACGCCTGGAAGCCCTCGAACGTTATGGGTGGGTCGCCCATAACGCATAGCCAAGATGAACCCCACTGCACCGACGCAGATCAGTTTTGCCCAAGCCGAATACGACAAGAAAAAAAAGCGTACCCGGCGCGAGGTGTTCCTGGGGAAGATGGAGCAAGTGGTTCCTTGGAGCCGGCTGATGGAAGTGATTGAACCCTATTACCCCAAGAGCGGCAAACGCGGGCGTCCACCCCCCGATGGCCACTTCAAATTCCCCCACCTGTGGCCACCCAAACTCCTCCAGGCAGGACGGCCAAATTATCGGTGTTTAGGGTGGTCTGGGACTGGTCACCTCGCTTGATGGTTTTTGCTTGTCTCTTTTGGTTTCATTTTCAACGGCTGTTTGGCAAGCGAAGCGCGTCAGGCCGTAGGCGTCGGCCGAGGAGCGGTGGGCAGGCCACGAACCCCGCGGGGGCTGTCCACAGGCTCGTCCCTTGTCATTACCCACTTCTCCGACCTTTTTCATAACCGTTTTTCCAGGCGAGCACCCACTGCTCCAATTTCGTTAGGCCCTGCCAAAGTGTCTTCCAGCCTGGGTCCCCGTCATGCGTTCGCGCCAGGAAGCCGCCTATGCGCGCGACTTCACGCCAGTAGCTTCGCACCGTGAGAGTTTTGGGCTCCAGATTGCGCATGGCGCACAGCACCGCAAGGTTGTCGTGGTCGATGAATTCGGAGGCGGGCTCCTGCGGATGTATTCGCGCCAGGCGAGCCAACGCCAATAG
>JANLQZ010000211.1:0-2349 GCA_031368125.1 Betaproteobacteria bacterium | reverse complement strand
ATCAGGCATCCTCCATGCTGCGCATTGCGGAATTCGCCCTTGGGAACGGCCCGGCGGCGCTCATGTCGTGGTCTCTGGTGGATGCATCGGCGGCAGGCTGTAGTGCGCGGCCACCAGCGCCCGGTAACGTTGCAGCTCGGTGGCCCAGCCGGGCTCACCCCATTGCAGAAAGGGCTCGCACAGGGCGCGTATGCGCGCCAGGTGGTCCAGAGCGCCGCGCGGCAGCAAGATGCCGAGCCGCGTGCGGCGCAGCAGCAGGTCGTCCAGATGGACCACGGCTTCGTGCTGCGCGGCGATCGCCAGTTCGACCCACAAGGTCTGGGTGCCGGCGACGGACTGCAGGTCGCGCTCTGTGGCGTGCCCGCACAGGGCCAGGGTCTGGAACCCGTAACGCCCGACCAGCCGGTGGCGCACGGCGGCGCTCCAGCGCGTCGGGCAGGGTCCGGCCGGTGTGAAGACCGGTGCGTCATCGGGCGCAAAGGCCTTGCCCACGCGTGCCGCCGCCAGGGCCAGCGCGTCTTGTGCCATCAGCCTGAAGGTCGTGAGTTTTCCGCCGGCCAGCGTGACCAGGCCCGACTCGTCGCAAACGACATGGTCGCGCGCGGCACCCGATGCCGCGCCGCTGCCGTCGTCCACCACCGGTCGCACGCCGGCGTAACAGGCGTTGACGTCGGCGCCAACCAGGGCAGCGCCTGGGAACTGCTCATTGACGGCGGCCAGCAGGTAGTCGACCTCGGCCTGGCTGATCGAGGCCTCGGTGTCGGGTTGCCCGTGGTGGTCGAGGTCGGTGGTGCCGACCAGGGTGGCGCCTTCCCATGGGTAGAGAAATACCGGCCGGCCGTCCTGCGGGTGCATGAAGCTGATCGCCTGCGCCACCGGCAGGCGCCAGAACGGCAGCACCAGGTGGCTGCCGCGCAGCGGCCGCAGCATGGGCTTGCCCCCGACCGCGGCACGCAGCCGGTCGGCCCACGCGCCGGTGGCATTGACCACGACCCGGGCGCGCACCTGCAAACGTGCACCGCCCAGTATGTCGTGCAGCGTGAGGCCGGCCACGCCCATGCCTTCGTGCTGCAGCGCCTGTGCCGCCACGTAGTTCATGATCGTGGCCCCGTCGCGGCGGGCCTCCTGCAGCACCCGCCAGACCAGCCGCGCGTCGTCGGTCTTGGCGTCCTGGAACACCATCGCGCCTTGCATGCCGGGTGGCGCCAGGCCTGGTGCCAGCATCTGCGTGGCGGCCCGGTCGGCCCAGGCATGGCTGCGCCGGCCGGCCATCAGGTCGTACAGCACCAGGCCGAGTTGCAGCATGCGCCGGCCCGGTTTGCGGTCGTTGCAGGTGGCATACAGGAAGCTTTGCCCTTCGACCAGCTCGGGCGCTTCCTGCATCAGGCGCTGGCGCTCGCGCACCGAATGCAGCGTGGTGCGGAAGTCGCCCTGCTTCAGGTAACGCAGGCCCCCATGCACGAGTTTGGATGAACGGCTCGAGGTACCCCATGCGAAATCGCGCTGCTCCACCAGCAGCACCTTCCACCCGTGGCGGGCCGCCTGTTGCGCCACACCGGCGCCGCTGATGCCGCCACCCACCACGACCAGATCCCAGGCGCCGGCATCGAGCCCGGCCAGGACGCCGACGCGGCGCTGGGTGGCCGTCAGTTCGCCCATGGCCCCGCGTCCTGCAGCAGCTTGCCCGGGTTCATGATCTTGTTGGGGTCGAAATGGCGGCACAACGCGGCCAGGGTGGCCATGCCGAGCGGCCCTTTTTCGTCCGGCAGATGGGTGGCGTGGTCGCGCCCCACGCCGTGCTGGTGGCTGACCGTGGCGCCGTGGGCCGCGATGGTGGACGCCACCGCGGACTTGAGGCGTTGCCAGCGTTCGAAGTTCGGCGCAAAGCCGCCCGCTGCAGTGGCCCAGACAAACTGGGAATAGATGCTGCTGCCCTGCGGGTACAGGTGCGACAGGTGGGTGAAGGCATGCAGGCGTTCGCCGTACTGCGCAAAGACATCACGCGCGGCCTGCTCCATCGCCAGCATCAGGTGCCTGACCTGCGGCCAGTCGACCGCGGTCTCGATCGTGTCGACCGAATAACCCAGCTCCCACAACGTGTTGCGCAGGTAGGGGCCCTTGAACCGGTTGGCCGCCCATTTGTCGCCCATGGCGCGGCCGATGGTGACGCCACCGTGGCGCGCCAGCAGGCGGCGCGCTTCGCGCAGCGCATGGCGGGCGGTGCGTGCATCGGCCGTCACGCCCAGCATCAGCATGCATTTGCCGCTGGCGCATCCGCGCCAGCGCAGGTAACGCTCCATGGCGCCGATCAGTCGCGCGTGGCCGGCCAGCGCCAGATTGGTTTCGGTC
>JANLQZ010000200.1:0-1926 GCA_031368125.1 Betaproteobacteria bacterium | reverse complement strand
CCGACCCCGAGGTCAAGATCAGCCTGCGCAAGCAGCTGCTGCCCAACGCGCTCAGCGACGCCGGCCTGCTGGAGGCGGTGGTGGTGGCCGAAGCCATCGGCCGGCCCAACGCCGCGCTGTGACGCGCCGGGCCATGCGCCCGGGATGTTTGGGGCTGGCGGTCAGGCGTCGGGAAGCGGGGACGTCTGCCGAGCCGGTGGGCGCCGGATGGACGCCATCATTTCCTGCAATTTGAATAAAAGATCTTCAAATTGCAGGTCATGATGATACCATGTTGCCATGATCGAACGCAACATCGCGCCGATATTACGGCAGCTGGCCAGCCAGTACCCGGTGGTCACGCTGACCGGGCCTCGCCAAAGCGGCAAGACCACCCTGGCCCGAAGCCTTTTTTCCGACAAGCCCTATGTCACGCTGGAAGATCCCGACACACGCCGTTATGCAGCAGACGACCCGCGCGGCTTCCTGGCGGAATATGCGCAGGGAGCCATCCTGGATGAAATCCAGCGTGCGCCCGAATTGGCGTCCTATCTGCAAGGCATGGTCGATTCCAACCCTCAGGCTGGCCGGTTCATCCTGACGGGCAGCCACCAGTTCGAACTGATGACCCAGGTTTCGCAGTCCCTCGCGGGGCGGACGGCCGTACTGCGCCTGTTGCCGTTCACGCTGGCAGAGGTGCGGCGCCTCCGGGGCGACGCCGCAAGCCCGGATCTGGCGCAACACCTCTTGACCGGGTTTTATCCACGCATTCATGACAAGGGGCTCGACCCCTCGCAGGCCCTGGCGGACTACTTTGCCACCTATGTGCAACGGGATTTGCGGCAACTCGCCGCGGTGCAGGACCTGCACCGATTCGAACGGTTTGTGCGCCTGTGCGCCGGGCGTACCGGGCAGTTGCTCAACCTGAGCAGCCTGGGCAACGATGCAGGTGTGTCGCACGTTACCGCCCGCGCCTGGATCGACCTGCTGCAAAGCAGCTACATCGTGCACCTGCTTCCCCCCTGGTTCACCAATACCGGCAAGCGCCTGGTGAAAGCACCGAAGCTGTATTTTTATGATGTCGGCCTGGCCTGCTGGTTGTTGGGCTTGCGCAGTGCAGTGCAGGTTGCGCGTGACCCGCTGTGGGGCAGCCTGTTCGAGAACTTCGTCATCATGGAAGCCATGAAAGACCGGCTCAACGTCGGCGAATCGGCCGAGATGTATTTCTACCGCGACTCTGAAGGCAATGAGGTCGACTTGCTGCTGCCAACCGGCGGCAGGATGCACGCCATCGAGATCAAGGCGGGTGCCACCGTCAACCCGGATTACTTCAAAGGCCTCAAGACTTTCGCCGCCCATCAGCCCGGCGCCTTCGCCAGCGGTTGCGTGGTGTTTGGAGGCACACACGGGCAAGGCCGTGGTGGCTGGCCGGTGTATTCGTGGTTGCAATTGCGACACAAGCCGCCTGGCTGAGGGCGCCCCCGGTGTAACGATCTGCTGCATTCGTCGGTCGACGGGATCGTGGCGACCACCAAGGCGATTCCGATCACCGAGCAGGGGGATTGCGTGTTTGTGGTGGGGACGTCGGTTGATCGGGAAGCGTTGTTGTAGCGGTACTTCTTCGAGTTTTGTCCGGCTGCCAGGCCTTGGCGCGTGGGGTGGTATCGCCGGCTCGTGCCGCCAGGCGGGCCATCTCGTGCCGGCGCCCTCGGCGGCGAGGGCGTTTGGCGCACCGGACTCCAACCACGCTGGTTGGATCAGGCCGGTGTGGCACTCAGCTCCGCGGCTGTCCTCCGCCCTGCGGGCTCCCCCTGTGCGCCCAGCATGGGCGTACTCCTGTGGGTGAAAGTCCCACCGTAAGTTGATCACAGCGAACGAAGCGAAGCGCAACTGCATGAGGGTGACTGAATGTGGGAAGGAAGCGTGGAGCATAAATTACAAGCCGAT
>JANLQZ010000176.1:0-18387 GCA_031368125.1 Betaproteobacteria bacterium | reverse complement strand
AGTGCCAGGATCTTGCGGTTGGTGGCGTTGTCGTCGACCACCAGCATGCGCTTGCCGGCCAGGGCCGGCTGCTGGCCCAGCAGTTGGCGCCGGCGCGCCTGCGGCGAATCGGCCAGCGGTGCGACGATGCCGAAAGTGAATTTGGTGCCATGGCCCAGCCCGGCGCTCTCGGCGCGCATGCTGCCACCCATCAGCTCGGCCAGGCGCTTGCTGATGGCCAGACCCAGGCCGGTACCACCGTACTTGCGTGTAGTGCTTGAATCCGCCTGGCTGAAGCTCTGGAACAGCCGGCCCATGCCTTGCTCCGACAGGCCGATGCCGGTGTCGCGGATCGTGAACGTCAACTCTGCCCCGCCCTCGGCCTGGCGCGATGTCACCGTCAGCACCACCTCGCCGGAGTCGGTGAACTTGACCGCGTTGGACAACAGGTTCAGCAGCACCTGGCGCAGCCGAGTGACGTCGCCGTTCACCGCATCGGGCACCTCGCCCTCGAACTGGTAGGCGATGTCCAGCTGTTTCTCGGCCGCGCGGCCACCGATCAGGTCCAGCGCCGACTCCACGCATTCGCGCACGTCGAACGGGTGTGCCTCGATGTCCATGCGCCCGGCCTCGATTTTCGAGAAGTCAAGGATGTCGTTGATGATCGTCAGCAGCGCGTCGCCGCTGTCACGGATGGTGCCGGCGAAGTCGCGCTGCTCGGCATTGAGCGGTGTGTCGAGCAGCAGGCCGCTCATGCCGATCACCGCGTTCATCGGCGTGCGGATCTCGTGGCTCATGGTGGCCAGGAAGGAACTCTTGGCCTCGTTGGCGGCCTCGGCGGCGGCACGCGCCTCCTGGGTTTCCCGGAACATGCGCGCGTTCTGGATCGCGATCACGGCCTGGTCGGCGAAGGTCTCGAGCAGCGCGACCTCCTTGTCGGTAAATGGAACCGGCGGCACACGCAGTATGTAGATGGCACCGACACCGTTGCCTTCCCATTGCATCGGCGCGAATACCTGCGCGTAGTTGCCGATGTCCAACTTGCGCGCGACATGGCGCACACCTCTGGGTACATCGGACCCGTGCAAGACATCGTCATACCGCAGCACCTGGTGCTGGCGCATGGAATTGGTTACTGGCTCGTCACCCAGGGGCAATGGAAAGATCGTTGCAAGTCCCTCGACCGCACTTCCGCGGTGGGCGGCGATACGCATGACGGAATTCTTCTCATCGATGAGCAACATGCCCTGCTGGGTACCGGCGAACAGCCGTTCACAACTCTCCAATATCTTGTCGAACACCGGCACGGCATCGGCCACCGAGCTGCTGATCACCTCGAGCACCTCGGAAGTGGCGGTCTGCTGCTCCAGCGCCTCCTTGGTCTCGTTGAACAGGCGGGTGTTCTGGATCGCGATCACGGCCTGGTCGGCGAAGGTCTTGAGCAGGTCCAGCTGGTGTTCGGAAAAGGTGCCCGGCAGGCTGCGCGTCACGCTGATGACGCCGATCGCGGCCCCTTCATGCAGCAGCGGAACCAGGATCTGGCTGCGCCAACCCCGCCTGCGCGCCAGATTGCGCAGGCCTTCGGACATGCCCTCGGTGGTTTCCGTGTCTTCGACCAGATACGGCTTGGCCGTGATCAGCGGCTTGTAGATCGAATCCGAACTCAGCGGTGCAGGGAAGTAGGACAACAAGGCACGGTCGCCCTCCTGGCTGGTCTTCGTGTAGGCCGCGAGGTGGACCGTGTCGCCCGCCAGCCGAAGCAAGGTCGCGGAAAAGCCGCCGATCAGCTTGCACGCGCTGTGCACGATCGCATCGAACACCGGTTGGACGTCACTGGGTGAACTGGCGATGACGTTGAGGATCTCGGCCGTCGCCGTCTGCCGCTCCAGCGACTGCTGGGTCTCGTTGAACAGGCGCACGTTCTCGATCGCGATCACGGCCTGGTCGCGGAACGACTCGGCCACCGCAATCTCCTTGGCGGTGAAAACCCGCGCCCGGTTGCAGCCGAACACCAAAACACCGATGCACGCGTCGTCCCGCAGCAAGGGCAGGTACAGCACCGAGCGCACGCCGAACGCCTCGTGGATGCCACGCTCGTGCGCTGGCAGGTCGATCGCGGTCCAGTCCGGCAGGTGCAGGATGTCCCTCGACACGATGGCGCGCGAAGGAAAGTTCAACGTCGGGTCCACCGGCAAATTGCGATCGCCCAGATCCGCCATCAGGCCCTGGGGCGTGGCTCCGCAGACCGGCGAAAATGTCTTGCCATCGGTCTCGAGCACGAAGGCCATGTCACACACCAGCAGCCGCACCGCCGCCTCGACGATCGCGTCGAAAACCGGCAGCACATCGGTCGGCGAACTGCTGATCACCCGCAGGATGTCCGCGCTCGCCGTCTGCTGGGCCAGCGCCTCCTGCGTCTCGTTGAACAGGCGCGCGTTCTGGATCGCGATCACGGCCTGGTCGGCGAAGGCCTGCAGCAGCGCGAACTCCTTGTCGTTGAACGGCTTGGGCGGCATGCGCACCACATGGATGGTGCCGATGCCGCGCCCTTCCCACAGCATCGGAGCGATCAGCATCGAGAAATTGCCGCTGTCGCGGCCCATCTCGCGCATGCTCTCGGGCACACCCGGGCCATGCACCATGTCCGGGTAATGCACCAGGCGGCGCTTCTTGATCGGGTAGGCCTGGTAGCTCTGGCTCAGGGGCCGCGGGAACCCGCGGTCGAGATAGGCGCGCACCTGTTCGACCGAGAAGCCCTCGATAGCGGCAACGGCTTCGTGCCGCACCATGCCGGCGTCGTCCACGAGGGAAATGATGGCCTGGTTGCCACCGAACAGCCGCTGGCAGCTTTGCACGATGGCCTCGAACACCGGCGATGCGTCCGCGACCGAGTTGCTGATCACGCTGAGCACTTCGGCCGAAGCCTTCTGGCGCTCCAGCGCCTCGCGGGTTTCGTTGAACAGGCGCACGTTCTCGATCGCGATCACCGCCTGGTCGCCAAAGGTCTGCAGCAACTGGATGTCGTTGACGGCAAACGGTCCCGGCTCCTTGCGCGTGACGGTGATCATGCCGATGGCCGTGGCTTCGCGCATCAGCGGCGTGAACAACATGGCGCGGTAACCGCGCACCCGCGCCAGGTCGCGGACGCTACCCTCCATACCAACCTCGGATTCGGTATCCTGCACCTGCACCACCATACCGTCACGAATTTGCCCGAACACCGCGTATTCATTGAACGCCCGCGGAAACATCGCCATCAACGCGTCGTCGGCGGCAGGGTTCACGGGTGTGAATGCCATCAGGTGCAACGCGTCGTCGATGACCCGGAACACCGCCGTCGAGAAACCCCCGACCAGGCGGTTGGAACTGGCCGCAATGGCCTCGAACACCGGCTGCACATCCGACGGCGACGCCGCGATCACCTTGAGCACCTCGGCCGTCGCCGTCTGGCGCTCCAGCGCCTCCTTGGTCTCGTTGAACAGGCGCACGTTTTCGATCGCGATCACGGCCTGGCCGGCGAAGGTCTGCAACAGGCTGATGGCCTTTGCGGGGAAGGCGCCGGGCTCGCTGCGCGTTACGCCGATGACGCCAATCGGCTGTCCGCCCAGCAACATGGGGACGGCCAGCAGGCTCAGATACTGCGCGGCCTGCGCCGCCGCGTTGAGTTCGTACCCGGCTTCGAGCCGCACGTCGGGTATCTGCACTGGCGCGCGGGCCAGGAAACAGCGCCCGTTGATCGAGCCTGGCCCCGGCTTCATCGGAAACGAGCCGCGCATCACCGCCTCCGCCTGGGGTGATGTTCCGTGGTAGCCGCCCAGATGCATCAGTTCGCCGTCGAATCGCGTGGTAAAGCCGATCTGCGCGCCACACAAGACCCGTGCACGTTCGGCGATGGCGTCGAACACCGGCGTCACGTCGGTCGGCGAATCGCTGATGACCTTGAGGACCTCGGCCGTCGCCGTTTGCTGCTCCAGTGCCTCCCGGGTCTCGTTGAACAGCCGGGTGTTGCCGATTGCGATCATGGCCTGGTCGCGGAACGACTCGGCCAGCGCGATTTCCTTCGGACTGAAGGCGCCGACCCGAACGCGGATCAGGGCAATCACGCCGATGCACTCGTCGGCACGCAGCAATGGCACGATGAGGCCCGACCGGTACTCTCCCGACGCATGAATCCTTTGTTCGTGTTCGGGCAGGTCCATCGCCAGAAAATCTGGCGAATGGAAAGTCGTCTTGCTACGGATCACGCGCGACGGGAAGTTTTCCTTCGGGTCGATCGGCATGCGTTCGCCTTTCGCCTTCACGACCATGCCTCCGGTGGTGGCGACCGCCACCGACCAGAAACTGGTGGCATCCGACAGCATGATGACCACGCGGTCGCAACCCACCAGCGTCGCCGCCGTGCTGACGATCACGTCGAACACCGGCTGCACATCGGTCGGCGAGCCGCTGATCACGCGCAGGATCTCGGCGCTGGCGGTCTCGCGCCTCAACGCCTCGCGCGTCTCGTTGAAAAGCCGCGCGTTCTGGATCGCGATCACAGCCTGGTCGGCAAAGGCCTTGAGCAGCGCCTTGTTGGTGTCGGACATGGGTGCGGCTGTTTCCCGTGCCACCCAGATCGATCCGATTCCCTTGCCGGCAAGCACCATGGGCGCAAGGGCGATCGCGTTGAACTCCGTCATGAAGCCCGATACCGCCAGCACGTCCTCGGCGCCTGACGCGAAGCCGGACGTATCGCCCCGCACGAAGTCGACCACCTGGCGGCGCAGCTTCAGGCGCCCTCCTGACGTCGCGGTCGCGCCCTCGAAATGCTCGCGCAGGGCCTGCAGGGCCGCTTCCTTGCCGGCCGGACCACGCGAAGAACGCAAGCGCGTGGCGCCGCCGTCCTCGACCAGGTTGATGCCAACGTACTGCCCCGCAAACAGGCGTTCGCAGGCGTCCACGATGGCCTCGAACACCGGGCTGGTGTCTTCGACCGAGCTGCTGATCACGCGCAGGATCTCGCCCGACGCCTTCTGCTGCTCCAGCGCCTCGCGCGTCTCCTTGATCAGGCGGGCGTTCTTCATGGCGATCTGGGCCTGCGCGGCAAAGGCCTGCACCAGCGCGATCTGCTTGTCGGTGAACGGCCGAACCTCGTAGCGGTTGAGCGCGAACAGGCCGATGACCGTGTCGCCGTCGCGCAGGGGCACGCACAGGTAGGTCCGGATACCGCCCACTTCGACGTCGGCCACTGCGCGCGGCAGCCGCTTCTGGTACGACTTCAACTCCCGGATGTCCGGTACCTGGACAAACGGTGGTCCGCCCGTGACGGAACCATAAAGATGTTTCACCGGCACCCGCTGATTCAGGACGTGCGGCAAGTAGGCTTCTGGCACGTTGTAGCCACCAGCGCCAATGGCGATCTCGCCTTCAACAATCCACAGTCCGCCCTGGTCCGCATCACACAACTGCATTGCCTTGCGGGCGATGGTGTCGAACACGGGCGATATGTCGCCGGGCGAGGCGTTGATCACCTCCAGCACCTCGGCGGTCGCGGTCTGCCGCTCGAGCGCCTCCTGCGTCTCGTCGAACAGGCGCACGTTCTCCAGCGCCACGCCCATGCTGGCCGCCACCGTCTCCAGCAGGCGCACCTCGGGCTCACCATAGGCGTTGTCACGCACATAGTCCTCGATGGTGATGACGGCGATCACACGATCGTTCCCGATCACCGGCACAAAGGCGGTCGAGTGCGCCGGGTCCGTGGTCCGCAGTCCGGGGAAGTTGCCGGCAGCAAACTCCGCCGGGCTGTTGAAGACCTGGCTCTGGCGGGTCTCCACGGCGCGTGTGCCCGGCGTACCGGTACGCATGGGCCGGGGGGGATAGGTCTTGCGAACGCCATGCTCGACCACGTAGAGCGGGTGCACCAGTTGCGTGATCTGGTCGAGCCAGCGGATGCCGATGTCCTGCGTGTGCAGCACCTCGCACAGGGTGTCGCCCACCAGATCGACGATGGACTGGAAATCGAGCGAGTGCGCCATGCCCTGCTGGACGCTGTTGATCACCGCCAGCTCGGCGTTGCGCCGCTCGGTCTCGGCCAGCAGGCGCTGCGCCTCGTTGAACATGCGCGCATTCCCGATCGCGATCGCCGCCTGGTCGGCGAAGGTCTTGAGCAGGGCATGTTCCTGGGGGCTGAAGCCCTGGGTGGCGCTGTGTGCCTCGGCAATGTCCCGCAAGACCGCGATTCCGCCTATGCCACGGCCTTGCCACAGCAACGGGGCATTCACCTGCGAGTAGGTAAAGTCCAAGGCAATGCTCAGCCGCTGGGCAACGAGCCGAACGCCCGCTGGCGCGCCCGGGTCATTCAGGACGTCACGAAAATCGACGACATCGCCCTTGTCGAAGGTAAGGGCGGCGACAGTGTCGTGCAACGGCATCGGATACACCGACCGAATCCCTGCCTCAACCTCAGCCACGGCGTCGCCGCCCAGCCGGGCACGTCCCGCTGCGGTCCAAAGGGTTCGTTCCAGGTCCAACATTCCCGCCTCGTTGACCAGGAATAAGGTGACCGACGCGCAAGAAAGGAGCCTCTCGCAGCATTCAAGGATCTTGTCGAACACCGGCCTGGGGTCCGCGACCGAACTGCCGATGATCTGCAGCACTTCGGCGGTGGCGCGTTGCGCCGCCCAGGCGGTGTCCTCGTTGTCCATGTGGAGTTCGACTTGCTTCGAG
Source organism: Betaproteobacteria bacterium (assembly GCA_031368125.1). GTDB lineage: Bacteria > Pseudomonadota > Gammaproteobacteria > Burkholderiales > Burkholderiaceae_C > CAISIP01. The sequence goes on along the minus strand of JANLQZ010000176.1, from coordinate 11,703 downwards.
AGCGCCGCAACACGACGCAGATTGGCCAGCGCCACGGCGGCTTGGGAAGCCAGCATCAACAGTTGCATGCGGTCGCCATCCTCGAACCGCCCCTTCGAACCGTCGATATCGGCGTACAGACAACCCATTGGGCCGTGCCGCCCCACCATCGGCGCAACCAGGCAACTGCGCTGCGCGGATGGCGCGGCGCCCTCGGGGCCGTGGCGCAGGCGACTCGTGCCCGTCGCATGCGCCTCAACCAGCCAGGGTGTGACGGCCTGCAGCAAGACGTCGGCGTCTTCTTGTCGGGGCAAAGACGCGCCGGCAATCTCAGGGGCCCCGTCGCCCGCCTGCAGCACCAGCAGCACCCGTTGGGCGCCAAGCAGGGCATCCGCTTCGGCGACGATGGCCTTGCGCAGGCCGTCTTCGCCGGCCACGCGGCCCAGGCGCAGGCTCAGGTCAGCCAGCCGATCCATCTGGCGGCGGCTGTCTGGTGTCGGTCGGGCTCTTGCGCTAGTCATTGTGTGGGTCCAGCGTGTTGAATGCTGTACCGCGCTTGCTCGGGTCGGGCGGTTGACAGTGTACGGTAATAAGACGTACATTTACGACATAGGAGGAATCCCATGTTAACCAGCACAGAGCTCCCCCGCACATCCCGCGTCGAAGCCCGCATCGCACCCGAAGCGCTCGCCGTGGTGCGGCGCGCCGCAGAGATCCAGGGTCGAAGCCTGAGCGACTTCATCGTGGCGGCCGCCTTGCAAGATGCGCACCGGACGATTGACGAAGCGCAGATCATTCGCCTTTCGGTGGACGACCAGCAGCGATTTTCCCAGGCACTGTTGAATCCGCCCCCTTTGGTGCCGGCGATGAAGCGGGCATTGCAGGCGCATAAACGCCTCGTCGCCGAGCCGAAGTGACTGCGCCGTATCGGATCGAGGCCTTCGGTCCGGCCCACGACGCCACCGCGTTCGCATGTGGTGTTGCGGCACTCGACGCCTACCTCAGGACGCAAGCCAGCCAGGACGTGCGGCGGCGTGCCAGCGCCTGTTATGTGGCGCTCGACAATCTGGTGCGCCCGACGCCAGGCAAACCGCAAGTGGCGGCCTACTACACCCTCGCCGCCGCCGGCGTGGCGCTGACCGAGCTGCCCGCGGCCCAGGCAAAGCGGCTTCCCCGGTACCCCTCGGTGCCGGTGGCACGGGTGGGCCGACTTGCGGTGGCATTGGCCTGTCAGGGACACAGGCTTGGTGCTGCGCTGCTGGCCGACGCCGTTCTGCGCACCTTGCGTTCCGAGGTGGCGATTTTCGCGCTCGTGGTCGATGCCAAGGACGTTGCGGCCGAACGCTTCTACGCGCACCACGGATTCGAGCGTTATGGCGTGCAGCCAAGGCAATTGATTTTGCCCCTGGCACGCTTCAAGGGGAAGACCTGAAGTCAAACGGGGCAGCATTCGTGGCACGGGTAGCAGTACAGGTGCCATCACGATGCCTCGGGCGGGGTTGGTGCAAACGGGTTGAGCAGCTTGACCCCAAACTCCGAGAAGTCGCGCACGTTGCGGGTCACCACCGTCAAGGAGTGGACGGTGGCGGTAGCAGCGATCATGGCGTCCTCAACCAGGGTGTCGGACTTGCGGTGCAGCAGCCGAGCCCAAACACGGAACGTGTTTGCATCCATGGGCAAGACGTTGTAGGCGTTCGTCACCATGTCGGCCCAGGCCTCGATCTCGGCTGCCTTGGCGGCATCCTGTTTGCGGGTCAGCTCGATGCCGCTCTGGATCTCGCCGAGCGTCACGGCCGATAGGTACAGGTCGGCATCAGCGACGGACTGCAACCAGGCGACCACGGCTCCGTGTGGCCGTGGCTTGCGCAGTTCCGACACCACGTTTGTGTCAAGCAGGTACACCGGCCTACCCCAAGGCCACTGCTTTGCGACGCCGCACCACACGCCGTGGCGGCGTGAGCGCCTCGGCGCGCCCGTCGTGTGACAGCAGCAATTGCTTGAGCGTGGGCCGCGCCGCAGTCTGCAGCCGGCGCCACTGCTCGACAGGCACCAGCACTGCCGCCTCTGCACCACGTTTGGTGACCATCTGGGGACCCTCGGTCATGCAGGCTTCCACAAACTCGCTGAAGCGCGCTTTCGCGTCTTGAATCGGCCAGGTTTTCATGGCTTTTATCTCCATTAAGACTAGTCAGATGACTAGTTTAAATGCAAGGCATAGTCTTTGCAAAGGCGAGCCGGCCATCGGTCAGCGCTCCTGGCGGCTGGTGACCGCCATCAGCGCTGCCACCAGCGCATCGACCCGGATCGGCTTGGTCACGTAGTCGTCCATGCCGGCAGCCAGACATTCCTCGCGGTCACCCTGCATGGCGTTGGCGGTCATGGCGATGATGCGCGGGCGTTGTTCGGGTTTGTATTTGGCAGTGATGCGCCGGCTTGCCTCGAGCCCATCCATCTCCGGCATCTGCACGTCCATCAGCACCACGTCATAGGGTTGGCGCTCCACGCTCTCGATGGCCTCGATGCCGTTGGATGCCAGGTCGGCCCGGTAACCCATCTGCAGCAACAGGCGCATGGCGAGCTTCTGGTTCACCACGTTGTCTTCGGCCAGCAGAATGCGCAAGGGGTGGCGTTGGGCCATCCCGGCGTCCATGCGGGGTTTGGCGGGTGCGGCTACCTGCCTTGGTGCGGCGTCCTTGCTCAGCAGGCTGACCAGGGTGTCGAACAGCTGGCTTTGTCTGAGTGGCTTGGCCAGCGTGGCGGCAAACAGGGTGTCGTGGGTTTCCTTGCGCCCGAGCGAGGTAAACAGCACCAGCGGCAGCTTGTGACCGGCTTCCCGTATCTTCTGGGCCAGCATCGCGCCGTCCATGCCCGGCATGTGCATGTCCAGGATCGCCAGGTCGTAGGGCTGGGCCGGTGCCTGGTTGTGCAGCATCTCAAGCGCCTTGGCCGGGAATTCGCTGTCCTGCACCACCATGCCCCACTTGGCGCTCTGCAAGGCCAGGATGCGCCGGTTGGTGGCGTTGTCGTCCACCACCAGGATGCGTTTGCCTCTCAGTGCCGGTTGCTCACCGATGAAATCGCGCCGGGTGCCCACCGGCAGCTCGGTCGGTTTGTTGGTTATGGTGAAGTGGAACGTGCTGCCCTGCCCGGCTCCAGCGCTCTCGGCCCACATCGTGCCGCCCATCAGTTCGGCCAGCAGCTTGCTGATCGCCAGGCCCAGCCCGGTGCCGCCGTACTTGCGTGTGGTGCCGCTGTCGGCCTGGCTGAATTTCTGGAACAGGCGGGACAGGCCGGCTTCGGACAGGCCGATGCCGGTGTCGCGCACGGTGAAGTGCAGTTGGCTGCCTTCTTCGGTTTGTTCGTCGCCTTCGGCGCGCACCGTCAGCACCACTTCACCGTTCTCGGTGAACTTGACCGAGTTGGACAAGAGGTTGAGCAGTACCTGGCGCAGGCGGGTCACATCCCCCAGGATGGCCTGAGGCACATCACCCTCGAACAGGTAGGCGATATCGAGGTGTTTCTCGGCGGCGCGCCCACCGATCAGGTCCATCGCCGATTCGACGCATTCACGCAGGTCGAACGGGTGGGCCTCGATGTCCATGCGCCCGGCTTCGATCTTGGAGAAGTCCAGGATATCGTTGATGATGGTCAGCAGGGAGTCGCCGCTGTCCCGGATGGTGCTGGCGAAGTCGCGCTGGTCGTCGGTGAGTGGCGTGTCCAGCAGCAGGCCGCTCATGCCGATCACCGCGTTCATCGGGGTGCGGATCTCGTGGCTCATCGTCGCCAGGAAGGCGCTCTTGGCTTCGTTGGCGCTTTCTGCCAGAAGCCTGGCCGCTTCGGCCTGGGCGCGCGCCTCCTGTGCTTCCCCGAACAGCCGCGCGTTCTGGATCGCGATCACCGCCTGGTCGGCAAAGGTCTCGATGAGCGCAATCTCCTTGGCGGTGAACCTGGCCCACTGGCGAGCCGCGAAACGGCGAACCACGAACAGCGCCCCGGCGGCACGCCCTTGCCAGAGCATCGGTGCGACTACGACGGAAAAATTTCCCATCTTGGCGGCCATGCGCCGAATGACGTCAGGGACGCTCGGGCCATGCAACGCGTCAGGGTAGTCCATCACCCTGCGCTCGCTCAACGCCTGCGCGATGATCGTCTGTTCGACCGGGCGAGGCTGGTACTTCGCAAACTGCTTCGCACCATCACCGCGCTGGGAACCAAGATGCACCAGTGACTGCGCATCGACCGTCAGCACGCTCAGGTCAGTGCAGGCGATGAGCCGCTGGCAGCTGTCCAGAATCTTGTCGAACACCGGCTGTGTGTCCGACACCGAATTGCTGATCACCTCCAACACCTCGGCGGTGGCGGTCTGTTGCTCCAGCGCTTCCTTCGTCTCGTTGAACAGCCGCACGTTCTCGATCGCGATCACCGCCTGGTCGGCGAAGGTCTGCAACAGGGCTACCTGCTCATCGGCAAACGGCCCCGGATGCTGGCGTGAGACATAGATCGTGCCAATCACCACACCCTCTCGAATGAGGGGCACGCCCACCAGGCTGCGATAGCCGCGCAAGCGCGCGGATTCGCGCAGCGGCCCCGACACGCGCGGATCGGTTTCGGTATCGCTGATCACCTGGGTGGCTCCGCTGCCGATGATCGCCGCCATCGACGACTCGGCAATTGGCATCGGAAACCGGCTCGTCAAGGAGTCGTCGGTTGCCGACTCTCGCAGGGTGTAGGCCACCAGGTGAACTTGATCACCAATGACGCGCGTCAGGAGGGCGGAGCGCCCGCCGACGAGCCGCAACGCGCTGTCGGCGATGGCGTCGAAAACCGGCTGCACCTCGGTGGGCGAGCCGCTGATGACCTTGAGGATTTCCGCCGTAGCGGTCTGCCGCTCCAGCGCCTCACGCGTCTCGTTGATCAAGCGCACGTTCTCGATCGCGATGACGGCCTGGTCGGCGAAGGTCTTGAGCAGCTCGATCTGGCGCTGCGGCGTCTGGCCCGCGTCTGGCCAGGCCAGGTGGATGGTGCCGATCGGCTGCCCATCCTTGAGCATCGGCGCCGCGATCATGCGCCGCCAGCCACCGAGCTTGGCCAACGACGCCATCGCCTGCTGCCCTTGCGCCTGGGTATCGTCGACCGCAATCGTCTCCCGCGCCAGGATCACCCGCCCGGCCAGCGTTTTTTCATCGGCCGGCATCGGATACAGCGTCTGCGCCCGCGCGCTCGCCTCCAGCGACCAGTTGCGCGTGGCCGCCAGGTGGATCAGCCGGCCATCGTAGCGAAATATGGCCATGGTGCTCGGCTGCAGCAAGCGCATCGCGCAGTCCATGATGACCTCGAACACCGGCGCCACATCGGTGGGCGACTCGCTGATCACGCGCAGTACCTCACTGATGGCGGTCTGGTAGTCCAGCGACTCGGTGAGCTGACCGGTGCGCTCCTCGACCTTGTTCAGCGCCTCGCGCGTCTCGTTGAAAAGCCGCGCGTTCTGTATCGCGATGACCGCCTGGTCGGCGAAGGTCTTGAGCAGTTCGATATGGTGATCGCTGAACGGCCCTGGCTCAGCCCGCGTGACGTGGATCGTGCCGAAGTTGAGGCCATCGCGCAGCATGGGCACCCAAAGGAGGCTTCGATAACCGCGGGTGCGGGCAAGCTCTCTGATCTCTGGCGATACGTCGGGATCGGTTTGCATATCGCTGCGGAACACAGGTTTTCCGGAACGCACGGCCGCTGTCACGCCGGGGAGCGACGCAAGCGGCCGCGGGTAAAAATCCGTCAACGCTTCGCTTCCTGCGATCGAGGTATGCGCAAGAAGGTGCACCATGTCGCCGATCACCTGCGTGACGGACGACGAAAGGCCACCGAGCAAGCGATGCGCGCTCGCCGCAATCACATCAAACACGGGTTGCACGTCGCCTGGAGAGCCTGCAATAACCCTGAGGATCTCCGCCGTCGCCGTCTGCCGCTCAAGCCCTTCCTGGGTCTCCCGGAACAACCGCGCGTTCTGTATCGCGATCACCGCCTGGTCGGCGAAGGTCTGCAACAGCGCGGACTCGTTCTCTGTGTATGGCCGTGGCGGCATGCGAACCACGTGGATGGTCCCGACCCCTCGTCCTTCCCACAACATGGGCGCGACCAGCAGCGAGTAGTTGCCGATTTCCCGTCCGTGCTGGCGCATCGCCTCAGGCACCTTGGGTCCATTCACGATGTCCGGGTAGTTCACGACCCGGCCCTTGCGAATCACATACCCCTGGTAGGAATCTTCCAATGGCCGCGGAAACCCCCTTCTGAGTGCTTCGTCCGTCTCGACCAGGTCCGTAGACAATGCCGCGTAATCGACTTGCCCATCTCCGCGAACCAGCGAAATACCGGCTTGGTCGCCGCCAAACAGGCGCCTGCAACTCTGCATGATCTTGTCGAACACCGGCGCGGTGTCGGATACCGATTTGCCGATGACGCTCAGCACGTCCGATGTGGCGGTCTGCCGCTCCAGCGCCTCCTTGGTCTCGTTGAACAGGCGCACGTTTTCCATCGCTATCGCGGCCTGGTCGGCGAACGAGGTCACCAACTCAATTTCGGTCGCGTTGAACGCCTGCACCTCCTGGCGCCCAAGCGTCAACACGCCGATGGCCACACCCTCGCGCAGGATCGGTATCGCCAGCAGGGTGCGGTAACCACCCACTTGCTGCACATCGCCGCGCCCATAGACCTTCGAATCGGTGGTGTCCTCCACCTGTATGGCGTGGCCGGCGGCGACCGCGCGCGAGGTGACAGATTTCTGGTCGCGCAGATCGATCGGGTTCGCCTCCAGGTGGGCAATCAGCGCCGGCGTGGCGCCAAACAGGCCGGCCGGCCGGGCAAGGTCGCCGTCGATCCTGAAGATCACACCCATCCACGCATTACACAGCCGGGCGGCGGTGCTGATCAGCGTCCCGAGCACGGCAGTCAGGTCGAAGGTCGAGCGGCTGATGGCCTTGAGCACATTGGCGGTCGCGGTCTGCCGCTCCAGCGCCAGCTGGGTCTCGTTGAACAGCCTGGTGTTGCCGATGGCGATCATGGCCTGGTCGCGGAACGATTCGGCCAGCGCGATGTCTTTCGGATGGAAGGCACCGACCTTCGCGCGCAACATCGCCATCACACCAATACATTCGTCGGAGCGCAACAACGGCAACATGATGGCTGACCGGAAGTCTCCCGACGCGTGGACCTTGCGCTCATGCTCCGGCAGCTCCATCGCCTGGAAATCGGGCGTGTGCATCATGGTCTTGTTCACGACCACACGCGAAGGGAAGTTCGCCTGCGGGTCGATCGGAATGCGTTCCCGGCTGGCTTCGACGACCTTGCCCCCGGTGGTGGCGACGGCGGCAGACCAGAAGCCGGTGGCATCACACAACATGATGACCACCCGGTCACAGTCCACCAGATTCGCCGCCGTGCTGACGATCGCGTCGAACACCGGCTGCACGTCGGTCGGCGAGCCGCTGATCACGCGCAATATCTCGGCGCTGGCGGTCTCGCGGCGCAGCGCCTCCTGCGTCTCGTTGAACATCCGCGCGTTCTGGATCGCGATCACCGCTTGGTCGCAGAAAGTCCGCAACAACGCGATTTCCTTGTCGGCAAACGGCCCGGCGGATGTGCGCCCGACAAAGATCACGCCGATGCCACGCCCCTCCCACAACATCGGCGCAAAAATCGCCGACCGGATGCCGATGGCCTGGCATCCGCGCCGGGTGACCTCGGGCACCCCGGGGTCCGAGGTATCGGGATAATGCATGACGCGGCGATGTTCGATCGCGGCGCCCGATCCGGAACCGTCGCCGGGCGGAAACGGCTGCACGCGTTCCAGCTGCTCGCGCCCGGGTCCATGGTAGGCACCGATCCAGATCTGACCGCCCGCGCCGACCAGGTTGATGCCGATCTGCGTGCCGCCGAAAAGGTGTTCGCAACTCAGGAGGATCTTGTCGAACACCGGCCGGGTATCGGCGACCGACGCGCTGATCACGCTCAACACCTCGGCGGTCGCGGTCTGCTGCAGCAGCGCCTCCTGCGTCTCGTTGAATAGCCGGGAGTTCTGAATCGCGATCACCGCCTGGTCGGCAAAGGTCTGCAACAGCGCCAGTTCCTTGTCGCTGAAGGCGCCTTTCAGCCGCGACACGCCGATCGCGCCGATGCCGCGCTCGTTCCACATCATCGGGGCATAGGCCATCGACTCGTAGCCGGCCAGCTGCGCCACGCGGCGCACGGCGCGCGTGAGCCCCGGGTCGTTGGCCGCGTCGGTGTAGTGCACCACGCGCCGTTCGAGGATGGCACGACCTGCGGGCGACTTGGCCAGTGGCGCCGGGAAGGTGGCGGCGACCGCGTCGTGCTGCTTGCCGACATAGGCGCCAAGCGTCACCTGGCCTTCGTCGCCCACCAGCAGCACGGCGGTCTCGTCGCTGCCGAACAGGTGCTTGCAACTGTCGAGGATCTTGTCGAACACCGGCTGGGCATCCGCCACCGAACCGCTGATCACGCGCAGGATGTCGGCGCTGGCCTTCTGCTGCTCCAATGCCTCCTGGGTTTCATGCAGCAGGCGCACGTTCTCGATCGCGATCACCGCCTGGTCGGCGAAGGTCTTGAGCAGGTCGCACTGCTTCTGGGGCGTCTCGCCCGGCTCGTGCCAGGCCACGATGATGCAGCCCACCGGGACGCCGTCCTTGAGCATCGGCGCGCCCAGCATGCGCCGCCAGGAGGCGGCCGACGCCAGCGCGCGGTTGTAGGACTTGTCGGCGAGTGCGTCGAACTCGGTCAACACGCGGCGCTCGAGGATCAGGCGCCCGCTCAGGACCTCCGGGTTCGGCGGCGCCGGATACAGGGGACGCGCCGCCTCCAGCGCCTCGGGCGGCCAGTTGTGCGTCGCCACCATGTGCACGTTCTGCCCGTCGAATCGGAATGCCGCCGACACCGGGCTGCCGAACAGCCGGTCCGCGCTCGCGAGGATCGCCTCGAACACCGGCGTCACGTCGGTCGGCGACTCGCTGATGACGCGCAGCACCTCGCTGATGGCGGTCTGGTAGTCGAGCGACTCGCTCAGTTCACCCGTGCGTTCCTCGACCTTGCGCAGCGCCTCGCGGGTCTCGCGGACCATGCGCGCGTTCTGGATCGCGATCACGGCCTGGTCCGCGAAGGTCTTGAGCAGTTCCTGCTCTTTTTCAGTAAATCCGCCCAGCGCCGGCCGTATCAGGACGATGGCGCCGATGCCACGCCCGCCCTGCATGAGTGGCGCCATCATCTGTGAGTAGTTGCGGCCGTTGGTCAATGCCATAGTGCGCACGCCGTCTGGCACATCGGCACCATGGAGCACATCGGGGAAATTGAGTACACGCCCTGACGCAATCGCCGCGGCCGTGCCGGTGCCCGCCAGCGGCATCGGAAAGACGGTGCGCGCGCTCTCCCGTGTCACGGCGAGGTCCGCCTTGGTCGAGCCCGCCGGCGCGTCGGATACAGCCACCGAGCGCCAGGCTGCCAGGTGCACCAGCCCGTCCTCGCCGACCAGCATCACGCTCATGACCTGCGCATCGAACAGGTGGCCGCAGCTCTCGAGGATCTTGTCGAGCACCGGCTGCGCATCGGCGACCGAGCTGCTGATGACCTGCAGCACTTCGGCCGTGGCGGTCTGGCGCGCCAGCGCCTCCTGGGTCTGCTCGACCTGCTGGCGCAACGCCGCCTCGGCACGGCGCTGTTCGGTGACGTCGGCATAGGTCGAGACGAAGCCGCCACCCGCAAGCGGACTGCCACGCACCGCTATCACGCGGCCGTCAGGGCGTGTGCGTTCGAACGCATGCGGCTCGAAGCGGCGCGCCAGCTCGACGCGCTGGCGCACCTGTTCGTCGATGTCGCCAGGCCCGTAATCGCCTCGCTCGGCATTGAAGCGAAACGCCTCTTCCATGTGGAAGCCGCGCGCGAAGCGTTCGGCCGGAAACTCCAGCAGCTTCAGGAACCGGTTGTTGAGCACGATGGTGTGCAGGTCCTTGTCGACCATCGTGATGCCCTGGTCGATGTTCTCCAGCGTCGCCTCCAGGATCGCGCGCTGCGCCGCCAGCGCAGCGGCGTGCCGATGCTGTCGCGCGGCATGCCCGGCGCTGCGCGACTGCATGTCCTGCGCCCACGACGCATTGGCCAGCGCCACGGCCGCCTGCTCCGAGAGCTGGCGCAGGCGCTCCACGTCGTCGGCGTCGAGGCGCGCGTAGCGTCCCTCGACATCGGCATACAGGTAGTAGCCGACCACGCCTGCGCGCGCGTCCAGCGGCAGCACCAGGCAGCTGCGCTGCTCGGCCAGCGGCGCTCCGGCCGGACCATGGCGCAGACGCTTGTTGCGGCTGCGCCCAGCTTCGTCGAGCCACGGCGTGATCGCACGCAGCAGCGCGTCGCGGCTGGAGGCGCTGCGCTCGTCGCGTGGCAGCCGCGCCGCCGCGACGCGGTACGCGCCAGCCTCACGGCTCAACAGCAGCAGCCGCCGCGCAGGGCAAAGCCCGGCCGCCGCGTCGACGATCGCCCCCGCCAGTTCGGACATGTCGCGCAGCATATGCAGGCGCAGGCTGGCGTCGAGCAGGCGTTTGGATTCGCTAGCCATTGCCGCGCCCCGTGGTGTTCGCCAGTGCCTGTACCAGCGCATCGACCCGGATCGGCTTGGTCACGTAGTCGTCCATGCCCGCGGCCAGGCATTCTTCGCGGTCGCCTTGCATGGCGTTGGCAATCAACGAATGGTTGACCATAGTAACGCGACGCGTTATCATGCGATGGTGACAATCAAGAGCTTCAGCTGCAAGGATACAGAGGCGCTTTTCGAAGGCCGGCGCGTCCGGCGCTGGGTGAACATCGAGCGGCCCGCGTTGCGAAAGCTGGAGCAGTTGAACTGGTCCCTGGTGCTCGACGACCTGAAGGCACCGCCCGGCAACCGTCTTGAAGTGCTCAAGGGAAACCGGGCCGGGCAACACAGCATCCGGATCAACGACCAATGGCGCTTGTGTTTCGTCTGGACGGCGCAGGGCGCGGCGGACGTCGAAATTGTGGACTACCACTGAAGGAGTTTGAACATGCGTACCGTGGCACCCGTCTCGCCCGGCGAAATGCTGGATGAGGAATTCTTGAAGCCCCTGGGTCTGACCAAATACCGGCTGGCCAAGGACATTGGCGTGCCGCCCCAGCGCATCGGCGACATTGTGGCCGGCAAGCGCTCCGTGACCGCCGACACCGACCTGCGCCTGTGCCGCTACTTCGGCCAGAGCGATGGCTGGTGGTTGCGCGGGCAGGCGGCCTATGACACCGCCATGGCACGCGAGGCCATGGGCGACACTTTGGCACGTATCCAGCGCTGCACGTTGTTGGGGGCGTGAGCGGGGCACGCACCGGTTCCTGCGCAAGCGCTTGACCCTCACCGCGCCCCCACCTGCATCAGCGCCTGCACCAGTGCATCGACCCGGATCGGCTTGGTCACGTAGTCGTCCATGCCCGCGGCCAGGCATTCCTCGCGGTCGCCTTGCATCGCGTTGGCGGTCATGGCCACGATGCGTGGTCTTTGCTGCGGCTTGTATTTGGCCGTGATGCGCCGTGAGGCTTCGAGCCCATCCATCTCCGGCATCTGCACGTCCATCAGCACCACGTCGTAGGTTTGCTGTTCGATGCGCTCCACGGCCTGTTGCCCGTTGACGGCCACATCGGCGCTGTAACCCATCTGGCCCAGCAGCC
>JANLQZ010000182.1:0-2375 GCA_031368125.1 Betaproteobacteria bacterium | reverse complement strand
ACATCGTGGTGCTCGACGCCTGCCGCGACAACCCGTTCGCCGGCACGGCATCGGGCAGGGGCCTGGCGCAACTCGACGCGCCACCCGGTACCTTCCTGGCGTTCGCCACCGCGCCGGGCAATGTGGCCGAGGACGGCGACGCGAAAAGCGGCAACGGTCTGTACACGCAGTTCCTGCTGGAGGAACTCAAGAAGCCGGTCTCGAAGATCGAGGACGTGTTCAAGCGGGTGCGTTTCCAGGTGCGGCAAAAGAGCCAGGGCCGGCAGGTGCCGTGGGAGTCGACCAGCCTGGAGGACGACTTCTACTTCAACACCGGCAAGGTGGTGGCGGTGGCCAAATCGGATGAAAAGGCGCGCGAGATCGCCTTCAGCCAGGAGAAAGCCGACTGGGACAAGATCAGCGCGAGCAAAAATCCAGAAGATTTTTATGCGTTCCTGCAAAAGTACCCCAATGGCAGCATCAGCGAAGTGGCGCAAGCCCACCTTGAACGGCGGCAAAAGGCGCAGACCGTGGCTGTCGCCAACAAGGACGGTATCCTGCAAACTCCGGGCGCGGCGCGGTATCGCCTGGGCGACGTCCACACCGTGGTTGTGAGAGACGGCTACACCGGCATTGAGAAGGATCGACGGAAAAGCACCGTCACCAAAATCACTCCGGAAACGGTCGAAATGAACAACGGTGGAGGAGTGTTCACCCTGGAAGGCGGAACGATTCGCAACCGATTTGTTGCCAATATAGACCCGCCCCGGCTCGATTTGCCCGCTGGTGAGTATGTTGTCGGCAAGAAATGGACTTATCGCGGTATCCAGACCGAACTCGATGGCAAGAAGTATTGGTCCGAAGGTGAAGTCAAGATCGTGGCACTTGAGGATGTGACGGTTCCGGCAGGCACTTTTCGCGCCTACAAGCTCGAACTCAACTCCATGCACGAGGCCGGAACCCGGGTCCGCCTGACCAGCTGGTTCGAGCCAGACTGGGGGTTTTCGATCAAAACGCTGCGTGAGATCATTCCGCGCAAGGGTCCGGCCGAGCGCGAGGTTTACGAAATGCTGGGGCGCCGTCGCGGCGCTGGCTGATAGCCGCACTTGCGTGTTCCAGCGGCACGACGCGATCAGCCCGGGCGCAAGCGCGTAGTCCCGACACCCTTCACGCGGGACGGACCATCAGCACGCGCTGCAGTTCCCTGGGCCGGCTCACCAGGTCGGCCAGCGTGTACTGGTCGAGTTCGGCATACAGGCCGTCGAAGGCGCGCACGAGTTTTGCCGCCAGCCTGCACGCCGGCGCGATGTTGCAGCGCTGCGCGCCGCCGGCCAGGCATTCGACGATCGGGCCTTCGCCCTCGGCCTGGCGCACCACCTGGCCCAGGCGGATCTGCGCCGGCTCGAGCGCCAGGCGCACGCCACCACCCTTGCCGCGCACGGTTTCCACGACACCGCTCAGCGCAAGCTGGTGCACCACCTTCATCAGGTGGCTCTCCGAGATGTCGTAGGCAGTGGCGATCTCCTGGATCGTCGCCAGCCGGTCGTCCTGCAGCGCGAGGTACATCAGGACACGCAGACCACCCATGATGTCCATCGCCACCATCACCATCGACGTGCGCGCAATAACACCGCGCGAACGCCACGCGCTGATCGTCACCCGCTTCGACGCCCTGCAACCAGGACAGTCGCTGCTGCTGGTTAACGACCACGATCCGCTTCCGCTGCAGGCACAACTCGAACTCGAAGGCGCGGGCCGCTTCAGCTGGGACTACCTGGAAGCCGGCCCCGAAGTGTGGCGCGTGCAGATCGGCAAGGGCGCGGGCGCCAAGCGCGCCGCCGGCAGCTGCTGCTCCGGCGGCGCCTGCGGCGGTTGAGGCGGTCGGGGGCGTCGCATGACCTTTGTCGTCACCGAGTCCTGTGTCCGCTGCAAGTACACCGATTGCGTCGATGTCTGCCCGACCGATGCGTTCCGCGAAGGGCCGAACTTCCCGGTGATCGACCCGGACGACTGCATCGACTGCGCAGTGTGTGTGCCGGAGTGCCCGGTGAATGCGATTTATGCCGATGAAGACGTGCCGCCGGACCAGCGCGATTTCACGCCGTTGAACGCCGAACTGGCCAAGCAGTGGAAGCCGATCACCCGCACCAAGCTGCCGCTGCCCGACGCGGAAGACTGGGCTGGCGTGAAGACCAAACGCGACGAACTCGAACGCTGAGCCTGGTCGCGTGCGCGGCCCCATTACCGAACCCCGCTTCCCTGAAAGGAACCCTGCCCGTGGCATCGATCCAACCCCCTGCTTGCGCGCCAGCGCATGCCCACCGGTCCGACGGCGCGTCGTATGCCTTCGATGCCCGTGGCATCGCCAAACGCTTGCGGCGCGCCACCGAAGGCGT
>JANLQZ010000175.1:0-2019 GCA_031368125.1 Betaproteobacteria bacterium | reverse complement strand
AGCACCGGGGCGAGTTTGTCCTGCGACAACACGGCAATCTGGCGCTCGATCAAACCGGCTTCGCGCAGGCGCTTGACGCGCCGCAAACAGGTCGGCGGCGAGGTGTGCACGCGCTCGGCCAGTTCGAGGTTGCTGAGGGAGGCGTCCCGCTGCAGTTGGTCCAGCAACTGCAGGTCAATCTCGTCTACATCAATTTGTTCCATTTGTTAATGTTATTTGAAATAAAAAGTTGATGGATGTGAATTGTGAAACTTTGATCCAAAAACGTGACGAATTAGGCAATTAATTTCTCTATGTTAGGCATACCATCGCGCCACTCACTTCAGGAGATTGATTCATGTGTGGCATTGTTGGCGCCGTTTCCACCCGCAACATCGTTCCAATCCTGGTGCAGGGGCTGCAGCGGCTGGAGTACCGGGGTTACGACTCGTGTGGTGTTGCGGTGCATGCCGGGGGCCTGAAACGCGCGCGCAGCACGTCGCGCGTGGCCGAACTGGCCGAGCAGGTGACCAGCAGCAAGCTGGAAGGACTGACCGGCATCGCGCACACGCGTTGGGCCACACACGGCGCGCCGGCTGTGCACAATGCCCACCCGCACTTCAGCCACGGCCCGGGCGCCGACGCACCGGACCGGCCGGGGCGCATCGCGCTGGTGCACAACGGCATCATCGAGAACCATGATGCGTTGCGCGCCGCGCTCAAGGCACGTGGTTACGTATTCCTGAGCCAGACCGACACCGAGGTGATCTGCCACCTGATCGACAGCCGGTACGACGGTGACATTTTCGAGGCGGTCCAACAGGCGGTGGGGCAATTGCACGGCGCTTATGCGATCGCCGTGTTCTGCAAGGACGAGCCCCAGCGCCTGATCGGCGCGCGTGCCGGCTCGCCGCTGATCCTGGGGGTGGGCAAGGACGGCCAGGAACATTTCCTGGCCAGCGACGCGATGGCCCTGGCCGGTGTGACGGACCAGATCGTCTACCTGGACGAAGGCGACGTGGTGGACCTGCAGTTGGGCAAGTACTGGCTGGTCGACAAGGCGCACAAGGCCGTGGCGCCGGCGCAGCGTCCCGTCAAGACCGTGCTGGCGCACAGCGGCGCCGCCGAACTGGGCCCCTACCGGCACTACATGCAGAAGGAAATCTTCGAACAGCCGCGCGCGATCGCCGACACGCTCGAAGGCGTGGAGGGCATCGTGCCCGAATTGTTCGACGGGCAGGAAAGTGCCGCCCAGTTGTTCAAGGACATCGATTCGGTGCTGGTACTGGCCTGCGGTACCAGTTACTACAGCGGCTGCACCGCCAAGTACTGGCTCGAGAGCATCGCCGGCATTCCGACCCAGGTCGAGGTGGCCAGCGAATACCGCTACCGCGATTCGGTGCCCAACCCGCGCACGCTGGTCGTCACCATCACGCAGTCGGGCGAAACCGCCGACACGCTGGCCGCGCTGCGGCACGCGCAGAGCCTGGGCATGCGACACACGCTGACGATCTGCAACGTGGCCACCAGCGCCATGGTGCGCGAATGCAAGCTGGCCTACATCACACGCGCCGGCATCGAGATCGGCGTGGCGTCCACCAAGGCCTTCACGGCACAACTGGCCGGGCTGTTCCTGCTGACACTGGTGCTGGCCAAGGGCCGTGGCCGGCTGACCCGGCAGCAGGAGGACGCGCACCTCAAGGCCATGCGCCACCTGCCGGCGGCATTGCAGGCGGTGCTGGCGCTGGAGCCGCAGGTGATGGCGTGGGCGCAGGATTTCGCCAGGATGGAGAACGCGCTGTTCCTCGGGCGCGGCCTGCATTACCCGATCGCGCTCGAGGGCGCGTTGAAGCTCAAGGAGATCAGCTACATCCACGCCGAGGCCTACCCCGCGGGCGAGCTCAAACACGGCCCGCTCGCGCTGGTGACCAGCGCCATGCCGGTGGTGACGGTGGCGCCCAACGACACGCTGCTGGAAAAACTCAAGAGCAACATGCACGAGGTGCGCGCGCGCGGCGGCGTGTTGTATGTGGTGGCCGA
>JANLQZ010000092.1:0-2957 GCA_031368125.1 Betaproteobacteria bacterium | reverse complement strand
TGCTGGGTCACCGTGCTGGCGGTGCTGGTGGGCACGGTCAATGCCTTCCTGATCGAACGCAGCCAGTTTCGCGGCAAGTCCGCGCTGTCGCTGCTGATGCTCGCGCCGCTGGTGATTCCGGGCGTGATCCTGGGCATCTCGATCCTGGCTTTCGCGAGCCGTATTGCCAACCTGGCCGACGACCTGTTCGGCCTCGAACTGGAGTTTCTGCGTCCTGGGCTGCCGCTGGTGGTGCTGGGGCAGTTGTCGTTCGTGGTGTCGATTGCCACCATGACGATCGCCGCGCGCCTCAAACGCTTCGACACCACGCTCGAAGAAGCGGCCTACAACCTGGGCGCATCACGCGCGGCCGTGTTCACCACCATCACCCTGCCCTATCTGCAGCCGGCGCTAATTGGCGCGGCGGCGATCTCGTTTTTGATGTCGTTCGAGAACTTCAACACTACGCTGATGCTGGTCGGGTCGGACGCTCCGCTGACCGTCATGATGTACGGGCGCATGCGCGAAGGCGCCACGCCGGTACTCAACGCGGTCAGCCTGTTCCTTATGGTGGCGTCGGCGTTGCTGGCCCTGACGCTGTTGCGCGCCCCGAAATCGGCGGATGCCGGCGCCGCGCGCTGAATCGGGCCGCGCCAATTGGTATGGCGATGTTTCGAGAATGGCCCTACTGGGACGACCACCTGCTTTCTACAGTGCATGTGGGGGACAACCCGCAGCAGGCCGTGCCAGGCCACCAATGTGTACAACCAACAGGAGTCATTGCCATGATGAACCACCCGGTCTTGAAACGCGTCGCGGCCCTCGCCACGCTGGTCGTTGCGGCGGGCATTGCCGGCCAGGCCAGCGCGCAGCTCACGATCGTGTCATTCGGCGGCGCGTACCAGGAGGGGCAAAGCAAGGCGCTGTTCTAGCCGGCAGCCAAGGCACTGGGCATCACCATCAAGGAAGAAACCTACACCGGCGTGGCCGACCTGCGCCTGAAGGTCAAGGCCGGCGCCGTGACCTGGGACATCTTCGCCAGCGGTTCGGGCAGCGCGGCGCGCGCCGGCGCGGAAGGCCTGCTGGAGTCGCTGGACTACAAGACCATCGACGTGTCGAGTTTCTCGCCCGGGCTGACCCAGGAGCACTGCGTGGGTGGTGACGTCTTTTCCACCGTGATGGCCTGGAACACCAAGACCTTCGGCGACAAGGGCCCGCAGAACTGGGCCGACTTCTGGGACGTCAAGAAATTTCCGGGCAAACGCTCGTACCGCAAAGGCGTCGCTGGCGCGCTGGAGCCGGCGCTGATGGCCGACGGCGTGCCGCCGAGCAAGGTGTACGAAGTGCTGTCCGCACCCGGCGGCATCGAGCGCGCCATCAAGAAGATCAAGGAGCTCAAGCCGAACGTGGCGGTCTGGTGGTCGTCCGGGGCGCAACACGCGCAGCTCATGAAAGACGGCGAGGTCGACATGGTCACGGGCTGGAACGGCCGCTTCGACGTGGTGGCCAAGGACGGCGCGAAGGTGGCCTACACCTTCAACCAGGCGCTGCTCGACTACGACTGCTTCGGTGTTCCCAAGGGCGCGCCGAACAAGGCGCTGGCGATGAAGTTCCTCAACGAGATCAGCAAGCCCCAGTACCAGGCCGAGTTCACCAAGTACATCACCTACGGCCCGACCAACAAGAAGGCCTACGACGGCCCGGCCATCAGCCCGGCTTATGCCAGGACCCTGCCCTCGCACCCGGACAATGCCGCCAAGCAGGTGCCGATCGACCTGAACTGGTACATCAAGTTCGAGGCCCGTGCCTCCGAGCTGTACCAGAACATGCTGACCGAATAAGGCCACGCCGGACCCACGCAGTGAGCAACGCGTCGCTCCCGATCACGATCACGCAAGTCACCAAGACCTATGGCAAGACCTACGCGCTGGACCATGTCGACCTGGAGATACGCAGCGGCGAGTTCCTGACCCTGCTGGGGCCGTCGGGCTCGGGCAAGACCACGCTGCTGACGGTGCTGGCCGGGTTCACGCGGCCCGATGGCGGCAGCCTGAAGTTCGGCGACACCGAGATGGTGTGCGTGCCGCCGCACAAGCGCGATGTCGGCATGGTGTTCCAGAACTACGCGTTGTTCCCGCACATGACGGTGGCCGCCAATGTCGGTTTTCCGCTCAAGTTGCGGGGTGTACGGGCGTCCGAAATCGCGCAGCGGTCGGAACGCGCGCTCGAGATGGTGCGCCTCGGCGGTTACGGCGCACGCGGCGTCGACCAGCTCTCGGGCGGGCAGCGCCAGCGTGTCGCGCTGGCGCGTGCGATGGTGTTCGAGCCGCGCATCCTGCTGATGGACGAACCGCTGTCGGCACTGGACAAGCAGCTGCGCGAGCACATGCAGATCGAGCTGCGCCAACTGCACGACAAGCTGGGAATGACCACGGTCTATGTCACCCATGACCAGCGCGAGGCGCTGACCATGTCGGACCGCATCGCGGTCATCAACGGCGGGCGCATCATGCAGCTCGACACACCACGCGCGATCTACGAGCGACCGAGCAACCGCTTCGTGGCCGAGTTCATCGGCGAGTCCACGTTCTTGCCGGTGGTCGTGGCGGGCGGGCGCGTCACGCTGGGCCAGCAGGTGCTGAAGACCGCCCGGCCGCCGCTCTCGGACGGGCCGCAACTGCTGATGCTGCGGCCCGAACGGCTGCGCCTGCTCGACGCCGCCGAAGCCGCCGACGCGGCGCTCAACGTACTCGAGGGCGCGCTGGTGGCTGCCGTGTACCAGGGTGACAGTTCGCTGTTCCAGGTCGCATTGCCGGATGGCACGCTGGTCGGTGTGCGCGGCGCATCGGCCGAGCTGGCGCCAACCACTCCGGGCCACCGGCTGCGCCTGGCGATCAAGGTCGAGGACACGGTGCTGATCGCGCCGGAAGCAGGCGCGTGAGCGCCGCCGGGCCGTTCCCAAGGGCGAATGCCGCAAT
>JANLQZ010000961.1:0-2543 GCA_031368125.1 Betaproteobacteria bacterium | reverse complement strand
GGACGGCAGGAACGTGCTGCGCGTGCAGGCGGACGCTTCCTATGGCAACCTGGTGTTCGACACCGGCCACGCTCGCCTCGCTGCAAACGCGATGTTGCGCTGGAGCTGGCGACTCGAGCGCGGACTGCCTGCCAGCGACCTTGCCAGCAAGCAGGGCGACGATACGCCGCCCAAGTTGTGTGTGTTGTTCGACCTGCCGCTGGATGGACTCGGTTTCGCGGAACGCGCCAACTTGCGCCTGGCACGCACGCTGTCGGGCGAGGCGCTTCCCGGCGCCACCTTGTGTTATGTCTGGGACCGCCTGTTGCCTGTCGGCACCGCGCTGCCCAACGTATACAGCCCGCGCGTGCGTTACATCGTCGTCAACAGCGGCGAGCCGCGCGCCGGCCAGTGGTTCAGCCACGAACGCCGGTTCGCGGCCGACTTCCTGCGTTCCTTCGGCCACGAGGCGCCGGTGCTGCCACCGCTGGTGGCCGTGCTGGTCGGCGCGGACGCGGACAATACCGCCGGCCACAACATGGCCTACGTCGGTGACGTGGGCCTCGCGCCATGAAGGTCGGGCAAAATCTGCTGGCATCCGGCCGCATCCGCGCCCTGGATGCGCGATGCCACCTGTCGTTAAGCCAACCGAAATGAAACGCCGCCTGTTGCTCGCCCCGCTGATCGCCGCGCCCGTCGCCTGGCTGGGCGGGTGCGCCTGGGTACAGGATGTGGACCACAGCGGGCCGGACGCGCCCGCCCCGGCCCCGATCAGCCGCCCGGTCCAGACCGCCTGGGTGCTCAGTTCGGGTGGTCCGCGCGGATTTGCCCATGTCGGTGTGCTCAGGGCCTTGACCGAACTCGGCCTGCGGCCCGACCTGCTGGTGGGCGCCTCGATCGGTTCCCTCATCGGCAGCCTGTACGCCGGTGGCATGGCTCCGAACGCGATCGAAAAGCTGGCGTTCGAATTCAACGTGATGGACGCCGTGCGCCCGCACCTCTTCGCTGGCGGCACGGGCGAAAAACTCAGTGGCCAGGGTCTGGTCGGAATGGTCAACCAGCTGATCGACAGCCGCCCGCTGGAGCAGTTGCCGATCCCGATGGCGGTGGTCGCGATGAACCAGGCTTCGCGCGAAGTGGTCGCATTCACGCGCGGCAATGCCGGTGTGGCGATACAGGCGTCGTGCGCCATCGAAGGTACGCTGGCCCCGGTGCGCATACGCGGACTGGCTTATGTGGATCCCGACCTCGGCACGCCGATGCCGGTGCGGCTGGCGCACGCGCTCGGTGCGCGGCGCGTGCTGGCGGTGGACGTGTCGGCCTACGAGGCCCGGGCGCCGGCCGGTTCCGAACGTTACCGCGCGAGCGACCTGCGCAAGCGGGCACTGACCGAGCCGGAAGCCCGCGCCGCCACCTACACGCTGCATCCGGAATTCAGTTATTACGTCAGTTTGAGCCAGGGCTTCCGCGAGCAGGTGATACGTGCCGGCTACGAACAGACCATGGCCCAGGCGGCACAACTGCGGGCGGCACTGCTGGGCGCCTGAGCCAGACCGCGCTCGGCGGCACCAACCCGGCCCGGCTGCGAAAGTGTAAGAATCCGATGCCGCGCGCGACTCTGGACCGGTGGGCCAGGCGCTGGCACACAAGACCAACATCGACCAGACTGAGGACCCGCCCTTGAACCTGAAAAAAGCCTCCTTGCTGGTCGTGTTCGTGATCGGCGTCATCGCGTTCTTCACGTTCGACCTGGGCCAGTATTTCAGCCTGGCCTATATCAAGCAGAGCCAGCAGCGCTTCGTCGGTTATTACGAACAGCGCCCGTTGCTGGTCACGCTGGTCTTCTTTGTGGTCTATGTCACCATCACCGCGCTGTCGCTGCCGGGCGCGGCGATCATGACATTGGCGTCGGGCGCCAGTTTCGGCCTGGTGTGGGGAACCATCGTGGTCTCGTTCGCGTCGACCCTGGGCGCCACCCTGGCCATGCTGGCGGCGCGCACCATCCTGCGCGACGCGATCGAAAAGCGCTTCGGGAAAAAGCTGGTCGAGATCAACAAGGGCGTGGACAAGGAAGGCGCTTTTTATCTTTTCACCTTGCGCCTGATTCCCGCGATCCCGTTTTTCGCGCTGAACCTGCTCATGGGCCTCACGCGCATGAAGACCTGGACCTACTTCTGGGTCAGCCAGGTCGGCATGTTCGCGGGAACGGTGGCCTACGTGTACGCCGGCATGGAGATCGCCAAGATCGATTCGCTGCGTTCGATCCTGTCGCCCGGACTGCTGGGCGCCTTCGTGTTGCTCGGCATTTTTCCGCTGCTCACCAAGAGGGTCGTCGATTCGGTCAAGCGGCGAAAAGTCTACGCGCGCTGGAACGCCGTGCGCCCCAAGAGCTTCGACCGCAACCTGGTGGTGATCGGGGCCGGCGCCGGCGGGCTCGTGACCGCGCTGATCGGTGCCGCGGTCAAGTCCCGGGTGACGCTGGTCGAAGCCCACAAGATGGGCGGCGACTGCCTGAATTTCGGCTGTGTGCCGAGCAAGGCGCTGATCAGGACCGCCAAGCTGCG
>JANLQZ010000922.1:0-13411 GCA_031368125.1 Betaproteobacteria bacterium | reverse complement strand
GATGAGATGGCGGACATCAAGCGTTTGTTTACGCCTGAGTTTCGAAACCGGCTCGATGCAACGGTCAGCTTCAAGGCGCTGGATGAAAATGTGATCCTGCGGGTGGTCGACAAATTCTTGCTGCAGCTTGAGACCCAACTGGCGGAGAAGAAGGTTGACGTCACCTTCACCGACAAGCTGCGCAAGCACCTTGGAAAGAAGGGATTCGATCCGTTGATGGGTGCACGGCCGATGCAGCGGCTGATTCAGGACACCATTCGCCGGGCCCTTGCTGATGAATTGTTGTTTGGGCGATTGACGGAGGGCGGTCGACTTACGGTGGACATAGACGACAAGGACGAAGACAAGTCCGAAGTGCTGCTCGACATTACGCCGTTTCCCAAGAAAGAGGGCAAGGCCAAGCCGGAGGAGGCGGCGGTAGGCTAAGGCTGGAAGCGGGCGCGGATGGCCTCTATCCGTGCCCGGTTGGCCCCAAAGTCTCTGCGGCCGAGCCGGCTGGCGGAGCGCACGTGTATTTGTCCCGCCGACCGGTCTAGCCAAAACTCAACATCGTCGGTGAACCTGAGCAGAGGGGTTGTGCACTGGGCGTAGATATAGTCGGGCTGGCGCTTCACGATCGAAGTGCCACTTGTTTGTTCAAGCAACGCGGCGAGTCTTGATATCGCGGCCTCACCACCCCCCTTGAAACTTATTGGCTCAATATTGGCATATGCCAGTTGCGGGTGTCCCGCATAAAGCGCCGCCTGGCTTGAGACGCTGTTGGGATCGAGAGATGGCCGTTGCAGGCGACCGTCGGTGACTCCTAATTGCGCTGGCGGGGTGCCCGTGAGGAGCCCAAGTTGCCCAGCCCCGACCACAGCAGTGGCCAGCGCGACCACGGCCAACCCAAACATACTGAGAATTTTCATGAGGGCGACTCCCAGGCACGCAGTTGACGACCAATTCGGATCCGGAGATCAGCGGATGCCGGAGGCAGCAGAAATCCTTGCCACGGCGCCACGTCATTTGAACCCAACGCGGTCCAGCATTTGTTGAACCTTTACTTGGTTCATGCCAATTTGGCTGACGGGTAGGGCTTCACTCTTGAATGACCCTCCTGTCATTGCCTGCAGCGCCGGGTTGTTGATTGTCACGCCAGTCGCGACTGGCCATTCGTTGTTGCCATTGGCAAAGTGGTCCTGAGCCTGTGGACTGGCCAAATACTCCAGAAATTTGATCGCATTTGCCGGGTGCTTTGCGTTCCTGGCCACCGCCCCACCCGCAATATTGACATGGGTGCCCCAGGACGACTGATTTGGAAATACCACTTCCACCCGGTTCATGATGGCTTTGTCTTCAACGGCGTCAGAGCGCATGATGCGCGCGAGGTAATAGGTGTTGGTGACCGCAATCGCGCACTCGCCCGCTGCGACGGCTTTGATCTGGTCTGTGTCGCCACCTTTGGGCGCGCGAGCGAGATTCGCCACGACACCGCGCAACCACGCCTCGGCCGCTTGATCACCCAGATGTTCTGTTACGGCGCCGAAAAGAGACAGGTTGTACGGATGTGATCCAGAGCGTATGCACAACTTGCCTTTGTTTTTGGCATCGCCGAGTTCTTCGTAGGTGTCAACGTCCTCCTTCTTGACCTTGAGCTTGTCATAGACGATGACGCGAGCGCGGGTTGAAAAGCCAAACCAGGATGAACTTCCATCGGGCGCGGACTTTCCGCGAAGCTTCTCCGGGATTGCTTGGTCCAGTATGGGCGATTTGACACCTTGAAACAGTCCGTCCGCTTCGCCGCGCCACAGTCGGGCCGCGTCGACCAACAGAATGACGTCTGCGGGCGAAGCGCTGCCCTCGGCCTTGAGACGAGCGAGAATTCCTGCGTCGTCTGAGTCGACACGGTTTATCTTGATTCCGGTGTTCTTGGTGAAGTTGTCGTACAACGCTTCGTCGGTCGGATAGTGGCGCGCGGAATAGATGTTTAGCGTGGCTTCCTGCCCAAATGCTTGTGCGCCCCCGAGCAGAAGGCCGGCGACGATTGCGAGTTGTTTGATTTGCATGATTTTGGAGTTTCAAGTTGAGTAAGTGACCGACTGAATGATAAAGCAAACACGACTCATTCGCAATTACTTTTTAACTTTCGAATTGATATGCCTCAAAAACTGACCTCATGTTTCAGCGTCTTGCCTGCTTTGATACTGGTGTTCAGTCTGCTTGCGGGCTGCGCCGTTGGCCCGTCCACGAGTCAGAAGATCGAGCCGCCCGTGGTCGCCACGATTGTGAAGCGAGCGCCGAGGGTCGGGCTGGCATTGGGCGGTGGCGCCGCTAGGGGATTCGCCCACGTTGGTGTGATCCAGGTGCTTGAAGAGGCAGGTTTGCGGCCTGATGTGGTTGTCGGTACCTCGGCCGGCAGCCTCGTTGCCGCTATTTACGCCAGCGGCAAGACCGGTACGCAGTTGCAGCAGGTCGCCGAGGGCATGGAGGAGGCGTTGCTGATGGATTGGACTTTGCCCATCTTCAGCCGAGGACTGCTGCGCGGGGAAGCGCTGGCCCGCTATGTCAATACACAAGTGGGCGGCAAGTTGATCGAGGCGATGACGCTGCCGTTGGGCATCGTGGCCACTGACCTCAGTAGCGGCGAGGGCATTTTGTTCCGCCGCGGCGATACCGGGTCTGCGGTGCGCGCATCAAGCGCAGTGCCATCTGTCTTCCAACCGGTGAAAATCGGCTCCCGCGAATACGTGGATGGCGGTCTCGTCGCGCCGGTGCCAGTGCGGTACGCGCGCGAAATGGGGGCAGAACTAGTTATCGCGGTCGATATTTCCAATAGTCCTTCGGATAATCTGGCGGACGGCGCATTACAGGTCCTGTTTCAGACTTTCGCCATCATGGGCAAGAGCATCAATGCCTTTGAATTGCGCGAAGCAGACGTGATCGTGCGCCCGGCGCTGGCAGGTGTTCGCAGCGCGGACTTTGCGTCGAGGCGCCGCTCGATCGAAGCGGGCCGCGCGGCCATGCTTGGTGCCTTGCCCGAATACAAGGCCAAGCTGGAGAGCCTGGCACGCTGACCGACGCTGGCGCAGCAACCTGGCACGCAAACCGCCGCTGGCGCAGCAACCTGGGACTATGGGCGAGCAAAGACACTGGAAGGATCCGAACCCGCAATATCCTCCGGCCGGCCAGCGCGCAAGACAGCCCGGGCCGCCCGTCGAAGCCGGGAAATGTGTGGCGGGCTCGGGCGTGTGAAGCCGGCAAGTTGTTCAAGTACCGGTGTTTTGCCGAACTATAATTTCGCGTCGCTTCCGCAGCGGGCATCGAATAACAACGAAAGCGAGCTGGGTTCGTACGGAGACCACCATGAAGCGAGAACGCAAAGATACCCGCATCCTGATATACAGCCACGATACCTTCGGGCTCGGTCATTTGCGACGTTGCCGGACAATCGCACATGCATTGGTCGACCGGTTCAAGCACCTTTCGGTTCTGATACTTTCGGGCTCGCCGATCATCGGTAGTTTCGACTTCCGGTCGCGAGTGGATTTCGTTCGCGTTCCTGGCGTCGTCAAGCTGCGAAACGGTGAATACACCCCGCTGAACCTGCACATCGACGTCGAGCAGATGTTGTTGATGCGCGCTTCCATCATCCGGCACACGGCCGACATGTTCGATCCAGACATCTTCATCGTAGACAAGGAGCCCTTGGGATTGCGCGGCGAGGTTCTGGAGACGCTGGAGATGCTCAAGCAGCGCGGCACACGCCTGGTGTTGGGACTGCGCGACGTGATGGACGAGCCCAAGTTGCTGGCCCCGGAGTGGCGGCGCAAGAAGGTTTTGCCCGCGTTGCGCGATTTGTATGACGAGATCTGGATCTATGGCTTGCCGCAGATTTGCGAACCGCTCGATGGCATTGCCTTGCCGGCCAGTGTCCGCAAGAAGATCACCTACACCGGATACCTCGCGCGCGAGGTTTCGACCGCCGGCGCGCCGCCGCGGCTGCCGGACATTACCAAGCGCCCATATATCCTTGTCACGACCGGGGGCGGGGGCGACGGCGAGGGGTTGATCGATTGGGTGTTGCGCGCCTATGAACACGACGCGCTGCTTCCTTATCCTGCGTTGCTGGTGCTCGGTCCCTTCATGCAGCCGGAGCGCCAAACCGAGTTCATGAACCGGGCCGCTCGATTGAAGCGGGTGGACGCCATCACGTTTCACAGCAATCTCGAGGCGCTGGTTGCGGGCGCTGCGGGCGTGGTGGCGATGGGTGGCTACAACACATTCTGCGAGGTGTTGTCACTGGACAAGCGCGCGTTGATCATTCCGCGCACCACACCGCGGCTCGAACAATTCATCCGCGCGGCGAGCGCGGCGAAGCTTGGCCTGATCAGCATGCTGAGTGAAGACGGCGAGAACGACCCGGCCGTCATGGCAGCGGCGCTGCGGGCCTTGCCGCGGCAACACCTTCCTTCCGAGGTCGTGGTCCCGGGTTTGCTCGAAGGCCTGCCCAATGTCGCCAAACTGGTGGCGCCTTGGCTGAAGACCGCCGAGGAAGAACCGGCGCAGGTCATTGCACGTATTGGCTGAGTCGATGGGCCGGTCCGCGCCGGGGCGGGTGGCGTTTGTTCTCAAGGGCTACCCGCGTCTGTCGGAGACTTTTATCGCGCAGGAAATCGCCGCCCTGGAGCGTCGCGGGCTGCAGATTCTGATCGTCTCACTGCGGCATCCCACCGATGCGCGGTGTCACCCGATCCATGCGGAAATCCACGCACCGGTACTTTATCTACCCGAATATTTGCGCGATGACTCGTTGCGTGTGTTGCGGGCCTGGTGGCGGGTGCGGCGCTGGCCTGGTTACCGGGCTGCGCGCAAATTGTGGCTGCGCGACATGTGGCGCGACCGGACTGCCAATCGCGCGCGCCGATTCGGGCAGGCCATGGTTTTGGCAAGCGAGCTACCGGCAGATGTGGTCCGCTTGCATGCCCACTTCCTCCATACGCCGGCGTCGGTGGTGCGTTACGCGGCGTTGATGCATGGGCTTCCATGGTCCGGGTCGGCCCACGCGAAGGATATCTGGACCACGCCGGAATGGGAGCTGCGCGAGAAGCTGTCCTCGTGTGACTGGCTCGTCACCTGCACCGGGACCAATCGCGATTATCTGGCCTCGCTGGCCCCTCCCGGGCGGGTGGAACTGGTGTACCACGGGCTCGATCTGGGCCGGTTCCAGTCGGGGCACGTCGACCGCCCGGCGCGCGACGGGTCCGCGACCAGCGATCCAGTGGTTGTCCTGTCGGTCGGCCGCCTGGTCGAGAAGAAAGGCACCGACGTATTGCTCAACGCGTTGGCGCTGTTGCCAGCCGGACTGCACTGGCGGCTGGTGCATGTGGGCGGTGGTCCACTGCGGGATGCCCTTGCGCGGCAAGCCAAGGCCTTGGGCTTGTCGGACCGTATCACATGGCGTGGGGCGATGACGCAGGACGAACTGATCATCGAATACCGCTCGGCCGACCTGTTCGCACTTGCCAGCCGGATCGCCCAAGATGGAGATCGTGATGGATTGCCCAACGTGTTGATGGAGGCGCAAAGTCAGGGCCTGCCGTGTGTCGCCACACGGGTGTCGGCGATCCATGAACTGATCGATGACGGAATCACTGGCGTGTTGGTGCCGCCCGAGTCGCCCGGCGCACTCGCAGAGGCGATCGCGGCGCTCGCCACCAATCCGGCGCGTCGGCGCGTGCTTGGTGATGCGGGATGCAGGCGCGTGGCGGCCAACTTCGGCATGCAGACCAACGTCGCGCGGTTGGCGCAGAAATTCGGCCTCATGCCGGTGCCAGACCGGCACGCCGGTAAATGAGCACAGCGCCGGGCCGCCCCCAAGCTAGCTCGCACCGCAGCTCGCAGAGCGAAGATACCCCAGTGCGCGCCGCGCCGCCCCAAGCAAGCTCTCAAGTCGCTCGTTCTAAGTGATTGATTTGCAATGAAATTTTCAGAGCGACTTTCGGACGATTTGCGGCAGCAGGCCGATTACTTCGCTCGCACCGCAGCTCGCACAGCGAAGGTGCCCACGAGGCGCCACTGCTGGAGTCGCGTGCGCGCGGCCGGACGATGACGGCGTGGCGCAGCCCAACCGGTCAGCCCGAGGCCGGTTCGTCAGACCGGTTTTCACGCATGCCCATCGTGTGTTCCAAGGCTGCCACGCAAAACATGCGTTGCAACAAGCCGGATTCAAGGTAGGCATCGTCGCGCCGCGCTGCATCAAGCATCCGGCCCACATCCACGCGTTGCGGCAGGATGTTCGAGCCGGCGACAAGTTCAAGCACCTGGTTTCGGTTGCTGCGCAGGAAGCGGTGGTAGACCCACCTGAAGCCCTGCTTGTCACGCCGCCACTGCGTCGGAAGCGGCACAAACGCCGCGAACAGCGATCGCAGCTCGTGTTTGTTCCAGGCGCCGACGAACTTCTTCCGGTAGCCGCTGCACATATAGGGGGCGAGGCGATAGTCCAGCAGCGGACTGCGGTTCTCGATGCCCGACATCATGGCGTTGCGGTCGTTTTGCCATAACCATTCGTGCAGTCGCCCGTTGGCGGCGTCTGTGACGAGCGCCTGTGCCAAAGTGCCCTCGAAGTTGTGCAGCGGGTCGCCCACTGCGCCGCGCAAAACCGAAGCGTCGACAAAGGAGTCGAGGTCCGCTGGATCCTCGACCGCCCGTGTGATTCCGTGCGCCACACTGTCGATGCCGCGACCGCCACCCGCTGAATTTCGCAGCGCCTGTTGCGCGATGGCACTGATCTGCGGGTTGTCGGCATTGGCTGCCAGCGACTCGGCGATCCACTGCTGGTCTCCCTCTGCAAGGGCCTGCGCGACGGCAAAGCGGTAGTAACGATTCCAGTAACCGGCAAATATTTCGTCGCCACCCGTTCCGTCCAGCACCACCGGCACGTCGTAGCCGGCGATCTGCCGGTACAGCTGTGGCATCGCCAGCGCATTGCCGATGAAGGGGAACGGCTTCTCCTGATGCCGGCATACCTGCAGGAATGCGTCCATGCTGGTCGTCCCGTAGTCCAGCTGCACGCGCACAGTGCTGATGCCAAGTTGTTCGATGCACCTTTGGGCATACATCGCGTCGTCGCTCTTGCCCGCGTCGCCCGTGAAGCAGGTCACGCGGTCCGCCAGGCCGCGAGCGTACAGCACCGACAGTATCAGCGAACTGTCCACGCCACCCGAGAGCAGCAGGCCGACCTTGCGGTCCGCCACCAGGCGGGCCAGCACCGCGTCTTCGATGGTGGCCGCCAACTGCTCGTCGTCGTGGGGTGCGCTCGAAGCGTAGTCGGCGAGATCGAAATACCGGCGCTCGGTCATCGTCCAGGCCGCCAGGTCGAAGGTCAGTGCACCGCCTGCCATCACCTGACCGATGCCCTGGATGTGTGTTGCGCCTCCGGCGCGGGGAAACATCCAGCCATCACGCAGGAAACTGTCGAGGTCGGCCTGGACGAATCCGGGTCGCTGGCCGAGGTATGCAAGGATGGGGGTGATCTCCGAGGCAACGCAAAACGTGCGTGCATCCGCGTAGTAGAACAATGGCTTCTTGCCATACCGGTCGCGTGCCGCCGTGAGTTCGCCGCTGCGCTCGTCAAGCAGGCAAAAGGCCCACATGCCGTTGGCCTCGTTGAGCCCGTCCACGCCTTTGGCGGCAAGCAAGGCCAGCAGCACCTCGGTATCGCCAGCGGTGTCGAAGCGCAGTCCATCGCGCGCGAGTTCAGCGCGCAGCGCGCGGTAGTTGTAGATCTCTCCGTTGTAGGCGAGCGTCTGGTGGGTGCGTCGGAACGGCTGCCCCGAGCGCTCGCTTGGGTCGAGAATCGACAGGCGCCGGTGCCCGATGTACCCGGAAATGGTGACCGGTCCATCGGGCGTCGCATACGGTTGTGTGAAGGTGTATTCGCCGGCGCCGTCCGGACCGCGATGGCGCAGGGCGGCAGTCGCATTGCGGGCTCGCTTGGTGTCGACCTGGCGAGCACGCTCGGCCACGAAAAACAATCCGCACATAGGCTCGTGTCTGGTTGGTCAGGGCAATGAGCCTCAAGGCGGAAAGATGGGCACCCAACCATTGTGGGCACCATTGAACACGGCGGCGCATGCGCGCTCGCCGGCCGCGATTGTAAGGCGTGCTGCCGCGCTGGAAGGAGGGTGCCTGGCCGCTGTGTGCAAGGCGGGTGGCGATCTAGAATGGGCGATGCGCATTGCCTTCTACGCGCCGTTGAAATCTCCCACCCACGAAGTTCCGTCCGGCGACAGGCGCGTTGCCAGATTGCTCATGGACGCGCTCCAGGTGGCCGGGCACGCGGTGCAACTCGCATCGTCTTTTCGCAGTTTCGATGGTGCCGGTGATGCGGCGCATCAAGCTGCGTTGCGTGACGAAGGCGCCTCGATCGCAGATGGCCTGGTGCAGCGTTGGCTTGGTCTGCCGCCGGCCGACCGCCCCGAACTATGGTTCACCTACCATTTGTATTACAAGGCCCCGGATTGGTTGGGTCCGGCGGTCAGCCACGCGCTTGGCATACCCTATGTCGTGTCCGAGGCATCGTACGCACCCAAGCGTGCCAATGGCGCCTGGGCGATCGGGCACTTGGCGACATACCATGCCATCCGGGCGGCGGCGCTGCTGTTGTGCCCGACCGGTGACGACGTCGCTTGCCTGCAACTGGTGGCTCCTGCGCACACGCGCGTGCTCCGGCTGTTTCCGTTCCTCGATCCGGCCGCGTACCAGGTTGCCGCGTTGGACCGGGCCGTTCATCGCGCTCGACTTAGCGCAATCCATGGCATCAAGGCAAGTGACACCTGGATCGTCGTCGCCGCGATGATGCGCTACGGCGACAAACTGGCGTCGTACGAGTTATTGGCCAAATCTCTCCCTTTTTTGGTCGATCTGCCATGGCAACTGGTGGTGGCGGGGGACGGCCCCGCGCGCGCGCAAGTCGAGGCCCTGATCCAAGGGGCGGCGCCGGGACGCGCCCATTTTCTGGGAGTCTGCGACGCGCAGGCGCTCGCCGCGATCTATGCAGCCAGCGACCTGTGCCTCTGGCCGGCGGTGAACGAGGCTTATGGCATGGCGATGCTCGAAGCGCAGGCGGCTGGTGTCCCGGTCGTTTCCTGCGCTGCACGTGGTGTGCCCGACGTAGTGTGCGACGGCCGCACCGGGTTGCTTGCCAAGACGGGTGACGCACCGGGCCTGGCGCGGCTGACGCGCGAACTCGTGGTTGGGCGCCAACGCCGGGTCGCCATGGGCCAGGCGGCCGCGCAGTTCGTCCGTCAGGAACGCAGCACAGTACATGCCGCAGCCGCGCTCAATCTTGCTTTCGCGGGCCTGTCCTGTGGCGGTGCGCAAACCGCCCGGGGGGTTGGGCTGAAATGACGCTGCTGGCCGTGTTGCGCCACGGCGAAACCCAATGGAGCCGCGAGGGCCGCATTCAGGGGCGAACCGACGTGCCGTTGAATGCTGCCGGGCGCGCCGCATTGGCCCTTTGCAGGCTGCCCGATGCGTTGCGCGATATGCAGGTGGTGACCAGTCCGCTGCGGCGTTGTGTCGAGACTGCGCAGTTGCTTAGTCCTGCGGGCGCCGCGGTCGAGCCCCGGATTGCGGAAATGTCGTGGGGTCAGTGGGAGGGTCACCGCCTCGACGAGTTGAGGTCCGAACTCGGCCAGGTGATGGTTGCCAACGAGGCTCTCGGACTGGATTTCAGGCCGGCCCTTGGTGAGAGTCCGCGCGAGGTGTTGTCGCGGATCGGGCCCTGGCTGGCCGAGGTGGGCGCGCAAGTGCGACCGGTCCTGGCTATCAGCCACCGCGGTGTCATCCGGGTGCTGTTTGCCGCCGCCACCGGATGGGACATGCGGGGGCGGCCGCCGGCCAAACTGGACTGGGGTGCGGTGCATGTGTTTCGGCTTGCTTCGACTGGCACGCCCAGCGTCGTGCAGTTGAACATTCCGCTGCTCCGGGTTCCGGCCGATCGAGTCGACCAATGACCTCCCGGCGGGTGCTGCTTTACGTCCAGCATTTGCTGGGCATCGGCCACTTCAAACGAACGGCGACGATCGCCGCCGCCCTGACACATGCCGGTATGGATGTCACGCTGGTCAGTGGCGGGTTCGAGGTACCCGGCATGGTGGTCGATGTGGCGCATCTGGTCCAGTTGCCGCCCGCCGGCACGGCCGACCTGACGTTCAAGTCACTGATCGACGGGTCCGGCAATCCAGTCGATGCCCAGTGGAAGCAGCGGCGATGCGACTTGTTGCTGGCGGCCTGGCGGCGCGCCGACCCGCATGTGGTCGTGATTGAACTCTTTCCCTTCGGAAGGCGCCAGATGCGATTCGAATTGCTGCCGCTGCTCGACGCAGCGATCGTGGCAACGCATCGCCCGGTGATCGTTTCGTCGGTGCGGGACGTGCTCGGTGGCGGTCAGGCTGACACGGCCCGGCAAGACCAGATGCTGGCGCTGTTCGAGCAGTATTTCGACCAGCTCCTGGTGCACGGAGATCCGGCACTGATCCCCTTCGACAAGACGTTTCGCCACGTGGACGCGATCGCGGCGCGTATGCACTACACCGGTTATGTGGTGGATCGTCTGCCTGCCGCGGCGGCAGCCGGGCAACCCGGCACGGGCGAGGTGATGGTGTCGGCCGGCGGCGGGGCGGTCGGCAGGCGCCTGCTCGAAACCGCCTTGCGCGCCCGACCCCTGAGCGTGCTGGCACGACACCCATGGCGCGTGTTGGCCGGCTCCAGCGCGCCGCAAAGCGATCTGGCGGAACTGTCAACGCTCGCCGGTGCGGCTTTGGGAGGCGGCGTGGTGGTCGAGCGCCACCGCGCCGATTTCGCGCGCCGGTTGGCGCACTGCCGACTGTCGATCAGCCAGGGCGGCTACAACACCATCATGGAAACCTTGCATGCTGGAGCCCGGGCCGTCGTAGTGCCGTTTGCAGGTGGTGCCGAGACCGAGCAGACCTTGCGCGCGCGACTGCTGGCCGAGCGCGGGTGGATCGACGTGGTCGAGGAGGCCGATCTGAGCCCGCAGTCGTTGGCGCAGGCCATCGACCACGCAGTCATGCGCCAGTGGGTCAGCCGCAATTCCGTCAACCTGGATGGCGCACGCTGCAGCGCGGAACTGATCCGTCGATGGGCTGGGGAGCGCTCGTGGTGAGTGCTGCGTGGAGGCAATTCCAGGACGAGATCGCGCGTTGGGACGTGGCCGGTCGGACGGTCGATTTCTGGTGGCGCGATGACGACGCATGCCGACCGGACCCGGCGCTCGCGCGATTGATCGCGCTGGCCGACGGGGCGCAAGTACCGCTGGCATTGGCCGTAATTCCCGCCGACGCTGTGCCCGCGGCCTTCGAGTCGCTGGCGCCGGTGGTGACTTTGCTTCAGCACGGCGTCGACCACCGCAACCGTGCGCTGGCCAACGAGAAGAAGACCGAGTTCTCCGCGCGTGAACCATTGCCGGCCGCGCTGGCGCGGCTGGCGCAAGGCCGCGCCCAACTCGAGTCGGTGGCCCC
Organism: Betaproteobacteria bacterium; assembly: GCA_031368125.1. Taxonomy (GTDB): domain Bacteria; phylum Pseudomonadota; class Gammaproteobacteria; order Burkholderiales; family Burkholderiaceae_C; genus CAISIP01. The sequence continues at coordinate 1,889 of JANLQZ010000922.1, read as the reverse complement.
CGGCCGGTCGCTTGCCGTGCTGGTGCCGCCGTGGAACCGTATCTCGATGCCACAGCTGATCGCCGAGCTCGCCGGCGCGGGTTATCGCGGGCTGAGCACTTTCGGGCCGCGTGTTGCAGCGCAGTCGACCGTCAGCCTGGTGCTGGCCAACACCCACGTCGATGTGATCGACTGGCGCGGGACCCGTGGCTTTGTGGGTGATGACGCGGCGCTGGAACAGGCGACCCGGCATCTTGTCGCGCGCCGAACGGGCCTGGCAGATCCAACCGAGGCAACCGGCTGGTTGACACACCATGCCACGCACGACGAGCCGGCCTGGACTTTCCTCGCGCGGCTGCTTGAGCGCACACGTGACCAACCCGCAGTGCGATGGCGCTCTGCCGCGGACCTGTTTTGCGACCATCGGTCGAAATAGTCTGCCGCGTTTTCTTTGACTTCGCGCAGCCTTCGCCAAGGGTGGCGGGGGCCTGATTTCTTTCTTCTATACTCCGAGCGAGGGGTGGCGTTCGAACCACACCCGGCACAACAAACGGGCGGCAATCGATATCAGGGGACGCGCTGGTCGGCCATTTGAGCGCATGGCCCGACGGCTCCAACAACTACTGGACATGTCCAACGTTCTCACGGTCAAGGATCTGAAGGTCTACCTCAATGTCGACGCTGGCACCGTGAAGGCCGTTGATGGTGTGTCATTTCGGATTCCCGCCGGGCGCACGATGGCGCTGGTCGGTGAGTCGGGGTCGGGCAAGTCGATCGTGGCGCAGGCGATCATGGGGATCTTGCCGCGTGTGGCCCGAATCGAGCAGGGCGAGATCCTGTTTCGCGACCCGAACCGTCCCGGCTCCGAGGTGGACATCTCGCGCCTCGACATGCTGGGCCCGGAGATGCAGGCCATTCGTGGTGGCCGCATATCGATCATCTTCCAGGAGCCCATGACGGCCTTGTCGCCGTTGCACACCATCGGCAACCAGATCGGCGAAGCGCTCGCGTTGCACCGCTCGGCCATCGGCAAGCAGGAGCGTCGCGCTGCGGTCATCGAAATGTTGCGCCTGGTCGGATTTCCCGATCCGGCGAAAGCGGAAAATGCCTACCCATTCGAGCTTTCCGGCGGGCTGCGCCAACGGGCGATGATCGCGATGGCGCTGGTGTGCCGTCCGGCGCTGCTGATCGCAGACGAGCCCACCACGGCGCTGGACGTGACGATTCAGGCGCAGATTCTGCAGCTGATCAAACAATTGCAGGGCGATCTTCGGATGGCCGTGATGATGATCACCCATGATCTCGGAATCGTGGCCAACATGGCAGACGAGGTGGTGGTGATGTACCACGGCAAGGTGATGGAAGCTGGCACGCTCGAGCAACTGTTCCGCGACCCACGCCATCCCTATCTCAGGGCCCTGATGCGGGCGGTGCCGCGCTTCAACATGGCGCCGGGTGAACGACTGACCCCGATCCGCGAGATCCAGGTTGCTGCCGGCCACCTGATGCAGAAGCAGGACAGCCGTCCGGCCAACATCGATCCGACCGCCCCGATGCTGATCGTGCGCAACTTGAGCAAACGCTTCGGTTCGCGCAAGACGTCTTTCTTCGGTGGCAAACCGGCGCGGGAGACTCTGGCGGTGGACGACGTCAGCTTCGAGGTGGCGCCGGGCGAATGCCTTGGACTGGTGGGGGAGTCTGGCTGTGGCAAGACCACGACGGCCAAGATGATCCTGCGTTCCGGCGCGCCGGACGCGGGTGAAATATTCTTCAACGACCGCGGGCGTACCCGCAACGTGCTCCAGCTCGAAGGTGCGGATCTGTTCGATTACCGTCGCCGTGTCCAGTTTGTCTTTCAGGACCCGTTCGGCTCGCTCAATCCGCGCATGACGGTGCATGACATCGTGAGC
>JANLQZ010000915.1:0-1513 GCA_031368125.1 Betaproteobacteria bacterium | reverse complement strand
CCCGCGTTACCGCTGGCTGCTGCTGTTCGCGGTGATGGTGGGGTCGGTCGCGGCCATCATGTCGTCGACCATCATCAACGTGGCCGTGCCCGACATGAGCCGGTACTTTGCGATCGGACAGGACCGGGCGCAATGGGTGGCCTCGGGCTTCATGGTAGCGATGACGGTGTCGATGCTCACGACCCCCTGGCTGCTGGGGCGTTACGGCTACCGCCGCACCTATGGCGGCACCATGTGGGTGCTGCTGGCCGGGGGTGTGGTGGGCGGCCTGTCGAACGATTTTTCGCTGGTGCTGGCGGCCCGGGTCGCCGAAGGCCTGGCGGCCGGCGTGGTGCAGCCGATTCCCGCCATCATCATCCTGCGCGCGTTCGAGCCGCATGAGCAGGGTCGTGCGATGGGTGTGTTCGGAACCGGCGTGGTGCTGGCGCCGGCGCTGGGGCCCAGCCTGGGTGGCGTGCTGGTCGACCTGTTCGGCTGGCGCTCGCTGTTTTTCATGGTGGTGCCGTTTTGCCTGGCTTCGTTGTGGATGTCCTCGCGTTTTGTGCCGATATCCGCGCCCGGTGGCGTAGCCGCCAACCGCGACGGCGCGGGGCTGGACTGGCCCAGCCTGCTGCTTGCCAGTTTCGGCACCTTGTGCCTGCTCAACGGCCTGGTGCAGCTGCGCCGCGGCCTGACGTCGGCGGTGGCGCTGCTGCTGGTGGCCGCGCTGGGCGCGGTGGTGTGGTTCGTGCTGCGCCAGCGCCGCCTGGGCGAAGCATCGGCACAGGGCCGGTCGAACGCGCCATTGATGAACCAGGCGCTGTTCGCGGACCGCCGCTTTGCCATGGGCAGCGTCGTGGCGTTCATCTACGGCATGGCGCTGTTCGGCTCGACCTACCTGCTGCCGGTGTATATGCAGCTCGGGCTGCAGCTGTCGCCTTCGCATGTGGGCACCCTGTTGTTGCCCTCGGGCCTGGCGCTGGCGGCGACGATCGCGCTGGTCGGGCGCCTCGCGGACCGGCACCCGACGCATCTGCTGGTCAGCATCGGGCTGGCGCTGCTGGCGTTGTCGTTCGCACTGGTGCTGGTCGTGCACCTGGACACGCCACTGTGGGTCGTGGTGGCATTCGGCATCCTGGGGCGCATCGGGCTGGGTTTCATCCTGCCGTCGCTGAGCCTGGGCTCGATGCGCGGGCTGCAAAAGGACCTGATCGCGCAGGGCGCCAGCACGATCAACTTCGCCCGCATGCTCGGAGGCGCGGCTGGCGTGAGCCTGTGCGGCATCGTGCTCGAGTGGCGGCTGGCAGCCCATGGCGACTCGCTTGCCACCACGGCCAGCAGCCCGGCGCGGCTGGCGGCGTTCAACGAGTCGTTCCTGATGCTCGCCGCCCTGTGCCTGCTGGCGATGCTGGCCGCCCGCCACTTGCGGGCACCGGGTACTGCAGGCACGCCCTGAACCGGCGCCGTCGCGCCGGATGTCGCGCCGGGTGTCGCGCCGGGGGTTGCGCCGAGTGCCGCGCCGGGTGTCGCGCCG
>JANLQZ010000130.1:0-8581 GCA_031368125.1 Betaproteobacteria bacterium | reverse complement strand
TAGTCGCCTTCGCCCTGGACTGGTGTGGGATCTGGAATCGGTTTCATGGTCGCTCCGGTGGGGATTGGTGGGGATGGATGGATGGATGGATGGATGGACGGTGTTGGATGGGGATGGGTGGGTGGGTGGTTGGGTGGTGATGGACGGGGTGTGGCGCATCGTCCGGGACGAACCGGGCCCACCTTTCGATGCTAGCCACGCCGGCGCACCGGCCCATCAGCCGGAAGCGGGCGGGCTTGTCGGACAACGCGTCGTGGCGGCGCGGAATCGTCCGACCAGGACCAGCCGGTCCGGCGCACGCCAGGGTTGCCATGCCGGGCTCGACCCGCCCGTCGTCATCCCGGACCCACTGGCTGTCATCCCGGGCGCACCGGCTGTCATTGCGGGCTTGACCCGCAATCCATGGATCCCGGGTCGAGCCCGGGATGACAGCCATCTGGATGCCCGCAATGACAGGCGTCAGCACATTCGCAACGACATCCGGCGGCGGTCCGCAGGGCGGCGCGGATTCCTCAGTGCCGCTGCGTCTGGGGCTGGTCGAAGAAGAAGCGCAGCATCTCCCCGGTGGCGTCCGGGCCGGCGGGGTCGGTGTAGGAGCCCGTGGTCTGGCCGCCCGACCACGCGTGGCCGGAGCCATGGATGAGCCAGTGTTCGGCCACCGCGGCACCGTTGCCGGCGTGGTGGATGGCGCGTGTGTAACTGCGCCCGCCGGCGCAAACGCCGTGTTCCACACGGGGCGCGGGGGCGCCCGGGTCGCCGGCCTGGCTTGGCGCGTGCGCACTGTCGAGCACGGCGGCCACCACATGTTCGGCATTACGCGGATGCACCGTCTGGTCCTGGTCGCCGTGGAAAACGATCGTGGGCACCGGCATCCGTGCCGACCATGGCGACGGCGCGACGCCGGCGTCACCGAGCGTGGTGCCGGTGCCACTGTGCGTGGTGCCGGCGCCACTGTGCGTGGTGCCGGATGCGCCGTGGCGCATGGCTGTGAGCGCCTCCATCACGTTGCTCGCGGCTCCGCGCGCCAGCCCGGAATGCACGCCGACGGCCGAAAAGATCTCCGGATGCGTGTCGGCAACAATCGCCGCCATGGCGCCACCGGCCGACAAACCGGCGATGAAGACGCGCCGCGCGTCGAGGCCGTGTTCCAGCACCACCGAGCGGGCCATGGCCCCCAGCAGCGCCGCCTCGCCGCTGCCACGGCGCTGGTGGTTGTGCTTGAACCAGTTCCAGCAGCGTGACGGGTTGGCAGCCTGGGTCTGGGCCGGGTACAACACGAAGAACCCCTGCTCGCGTGCGCGTTCGTTCATGTCGGTGCCGCGAGCGAAGTCGTCCGGATCCTGGGTGCAGCCGTGCAACATGACGACCAGCGGCAGTGGCCTGCCGGCGTGCCCGGGCGGCAGGTACAGCTTGTAGTCGCGCGTCAGGGCGGCATGGCTGAAGCTGCCGCTGATGAACTCGCCCGCACCGGCTGGAACCGTGATGGCCGGCTGCGGGTCGGCCTCGAAAACACAGCCGTCGAGCACCAAGGGCGGCGCGGTATCGGTCCCGGCCCGGACCCCGAAAACCCCGATTTCCTTCGCTGCATCCGCCACGGCATCCGTCACCGTATTCGTCACCGTTTCCGTCGCGGTTTCCCTCGCGGCATCTGTCGCCGTCCGGTTGGCGCCGCGCGCCGCGCGCTCGGCGGGAGCATCGGAGCGGCCGCGCAGCGCGCGCTGTATCGCCGCGGTGGCGTCGGCCAGCCGGCCGGCCCGGGTCAGGCGCGTGGCGACATCCATCAGGTTGCGCAGGGTGGGGTTCATGGGGTCTTTCGATGGTTGGGATGGGTCAGAGCGTGAGAGGCAATTCAATGCGCCCGCGCCGGGGTGGCCAAGGGCGCTGGGGTAGGCGCGTCGCGCAGCCAAGGCTGGTGCCTTGGCAAGCGGCGCAACACCCCCCAGCGTCCTTGGCCACCCCGGCCCTACGGGTGAGGCCCCAAAACCGGCCCACTCGTTGTTGCAAAGCCTCCCCGGGGCCCCACCCCGGCTGCGCTTTGCGCCTAGATTGGACCTGTTTTGGGGTCTCACGCGGGTGCATTGGATTGCCTCTCACGCTCTCAGGCCTCGGGCGCGAGGTCGGGACTGGCGTAGCGCCTGCACCCAGAAGTGGGGCGTTGTCGTCGCCAAGACCACCCGTATTCAAAGGCTCTTCCAGCAGAAAACAAGCGGTCAAATGCTGTGTCTGGTGTCAGCTTCGGTTGCCAGGTTCACAGGCCAGGGCGCCGTCAGCGCTTGCGGCTTGCGAGCGCGCTTTTCACCGCGCTGCTGGCCTGCAGCGCGCCCAGCACTTCCAGCGATTCGATGGTGTCGAGCGCAAGTTCCGGTGTCACGTCCGGCGCGATGATTGCAAGCCCCAGCACGCGGATCTGCAGGCGCTGTTTGGCGGCTTGCACGGCCCGCAGGTCGTCGGCACTGAAATGCTGCATTCCCAGAACAAGCATCTTGCGTGCCACGACTTGCCGCAACACATCCGAATGGCAGCCGAGCTGGTTGCGGATAGCGGTACGGATGAAGTCGGTCCGGTTGGTGTAGAAACTTTCCGCTACCAGCAGGTCGACCTGCCCCAGGTCCACGAAACCCAGGTTGATGGTGATCTTTTCAGACTCTGCAGCTTTGAGGCTGGTGCGCGACGGGGTGGCGATTTCTGGCATGCCACAATCTTAACACCATCCATTCGGATGGTGTGGGGATGTTTTATGGATGGTTGATCGCGCTAATTCTGGACCATCCGGTCCAGCGTGAACTTGCCCGCCGCGGCCGACACGCCACTGACGAGTGTGCCCCATGCCATGTCGAGCAGCGCCAGCGTAAGTGGCCAGTTCCTGAGCGTGGCAAGGTTGGTCAGGTCGTAGGTGGCGTAGGCGAAGAATCCGAACAATGCGCCGCTGGCCGCGGCCTGCACCCACGTGCCGGCAGGCAGCACCGCGAACACCAGCAGGCCGAGCGCAAAGATGGCATAGAACAGCGCCGCCACCGCCATCTTCGGCTGCTCCGCCATCAGGTGCCCGATGCCCTGCTGGTACAGCGGTTTCGCAACCACGCCGAGCCACACCAGATCGAGCACGACCATCAGCGTCGCGGTCGCCGCGTAGGGAACCAGGTACTTGATCACGGGTTGTGTTTGCCAGCGTGGGTCAGGGAAAGGGCGGACCGCGGCGCGCCAGGCGCTGACGGCATGCAGGCGATGTTAGCGCCGCCCCGAGACGCGCCAGATCGCGTTGCCGACATCGTCGGCCACCAGCAACGCGCCGGTCTTGTCCAGTGCTACGCCGACCGGACGCCCGAATGCGTTTCCATCGGCGCTCAGGAAGCCGGTCAGCACGTCGACCGGGTCGCCGGACGGACGGCCGTCGATGAACGGCACGAATACCACCTTGTAGCCACTGTGCGGCCGGCGGTTCCACGAGCCATGCTGGCCGATGAACATGCCATTGGCGAAGGCGGCCGGCAGGCTGGTGCCGTCCGACGATGCCAGACCCAGCGAGGCGGTGTGTGGCCCGAGTGCGTAATCCGGCGTGATCGCGGTGGCGACCAGCAGCGGCTGCGGCGGCGTGACACGCTGGTCCACGTGCTGGCCGAAATAGCTGTAGGGCCAGCCATAGAAGCCGCCGTCGCGTACCGAGGTCATGTAGTCCGGAACCAGGTCGCTGCCGAGTTCGTCGCGCTCGTTGACGACCGTCCACAAAACGCCGCTGCGCGGTTCCCAGGCCATGCCGTTCGGGTTGCGCAGGCCCGAGGCGAAGACGCGGTGGGCACCGGTCTGGATGTCGACCTCCCAGATCGCCGCACGCTGCGCCTCTGCCGCCATGCCGCGTTCGGCCACATTGCTGTTCGAACCGACACTGGCGAACAGGCGTTTGCCGTCCGGGCTGGCGATCAGGTTCTTGGTCCAGTGGTGGTTGATGGTGCCCGCCGGCAGGTCTACCAGCTTGTGACCCGACGCGGTGATGCGGGTGTCTCCGGTGGAGTAAGGAAATGCCAGCACCGCGTCCGAATTGGCGACAAACAGGGTGTTGCCGACCAGCGCCATGCCGAAGGGCGAATTCAGGCCCTGCAGCAACACCGTGCGCACATCGGCCACCCCGTCGCCATCGGTATCGCGCAGCAGCGTGACGCGGTTGGCGCTCGGTACGTCGGCGCCGGCCGCTTTCATCACCAGGCGCATGACCCAGCCCTTGATGCCGTTGCCGTCGTCGGGCCTGGGCGGGGCGTTGGACTCCGCCACCAGCACGTCGCCGTTGGGCAGCACGTGCAGCCAGCGCGGGTGCTCCAGGCCATCGGCGAAAGCCCGCACCAGCAGGCCGGGCGCCGCCGTTGGCGTCGCGCCACCGGGCCAACCCACGGCCGGCGCGATAAACACGGTCGGCATCAGCGTCAACTGCGGCGCCGGCAGCGTCGGTCGCGGCCCGGTGCCGGCCGCGACCGGCAACCGCGCCATCTCGCCGCAACCGGCCAGCACCACCAGTGCTGCACCAGCCGCGCACGTCAGCGCCAGCCGCACCGGCTTCGACGCGGGTCGCCCGTCGCTCAAATTCTGCCCGTGAGCAGCAGCACGACGACGATCACCAGCACCAGCCCCAGGCCACCGCTGGGCCCGTAACCCCAGCTCCGGCTGTGGTCCCAGGTTGGAAAGGCGCCGATCAACATCAGGACCAGGACGATCAGAAGTATGGTTCCCAGGCTCATGTGGTTCTCCTTGAAAAAATGGGTTGGTGGGATCAGTTCGACGCGGGGGCGGCCGGCGTGACGATCACCGTGGTGCCGCTGCCGGTCTTGCCGGTGGCGCCGGTGTCTCCGGTGGCGCCGGTGTAACCCGTGCTGCCGGTAGCACCGGTGGCACCGGTCGCGCCGGCCGGTCCCGGTACCGCTACCGGTACTGCGGGCACGTTGACCACCGTGGGCTGGCGGTCGCAGGCGGCCAGGGCGAGGGTGGCCAGCAGGGCCGAGATCAAGAGGCTGTGCTTCATGGGGAATCCTTCAGATGAATAAAAACTCGTGCTGCGGATGGTTTGTCGCCACCGGCAGACTGCCTTGTGTATTGGCACGAGGCACCACTGCAGCGTAGGTGCGCACCAGCCGCAGTTCCGTGCGTTGGCGAACACACCGGCAAAAGTCTTGCGCTGTTCAGGCGCTCGTGCCGCTCGCGCGATCGGGGCCGCTGGTCGCGTCCGTCGGCCCGAGCATGCGACGCACGTCGACCCACGCATCGAATTGCTCTGCGGTCACGATGCCCAGTTCCAGCGCCGCTTCGCGCAGCGTGCGCTGGTGCCGCAGCGCGAAGCGGGCGATTTGCGCCGCGCGGTCGTAGCCGATGTGCGGCACCAGGGCGGTGACCAGCATCAGCGAGCTTTGCAGCAGTTGCTCGACGCGCTGCGTGTTGACCACGATGCCGGCCACGCAGTGCCGCGAGAAGCTGTGCATCGCGTCGCCCAGCAGGCGCAGGCTGTCGAGCGTGTCGAGCGCGATCAGCGGCTTGTACACGTTGAGCTCGAACTGCCCCTGGCTGGCGGCGAATCCGATCGCGGCGTCGTGGCCCATGACCTGGGCGCACACCATGGTCAGGGCCTCGATCTGGGTCGGGTTGACCTTGCCCGGCATGATCGAGCTGCCGGGCTCGTTCTGCGGCAATTGCAGCTCGCCCAGGCCGGCGCGCGGGCCGCTGCCCATCAGCCGGATGTCGTTGGCGATCTTGGTCAGGGCGATGGCCAGCATCTTCAGGCCGGCGTGAAAGGCCACCAGCGCCTCGTGCCCGGCCATCGCGGCAAACAGGTTGGTCGCCTGTGCCAGCGGCAGCGTCAGCCGCCGCGCCAGCAGGGCGGCCACACGCGCGCCGAACTGCGGGTGGGTGTTGATCCCGGTACCGACCGCGGTGCCGCCAATGGCCAGCGTAAACACCGCCGCCAGCGCCTGCTCGATGGCGTGCTGGCACAACGCGAGCTGCGCCGCATAAGCGCCGAACTCCTGTCCCAGCGTGAGTGGTGTCGCATCCTGCAGGTGGGTGCGCCCGATCTTGACCATCGCCTCGAATTCCTCCGATTTGGACGCCAGCGTGTTGCGCAGTTCGCGCAGGGCCGGCAACAGGGCACCGGTGGCGGCGCTGGCTACGGCGATATGCATGGCGCTGGGGAACACGTCGTTGGACGACTGGCCGAGGTTGACCTCGTCGTTGGCATGGATCGCTCGCGCGCCGCCGGCCGACGCGGCGGCGTCGAGCGCGCGCGACGCCAGGCTGGCCACCACCTCGTTGACGTTCATGTTGCTCTGCGTGCCCGACCCGGTCTGCCACACCGAGAGCGGAAATTCGGCGTCGAATTCGCCCGCGGCGACGCGCAGGGCCGCGTCCGCAATCGCCTGCGCACGCGCGCCATCGAGCAGCCCGAGGTCGCGGTTCACGCAGGCCGCGGCCCACTTGATGTGCGCCATCGCGTGGATGATGGCGAGCGGCATGCGCTGCTCGCCGATCGCGAAAAAGTGCAGGCTGCGCGCCGTCTGCGCGCCCCACAGGGCCGCCGCGGGCAGATCGATGCTGCCAAAGCTGTCGGATTCGGTGCGGGTGGTGGTCATCGCTTCGGGCCTCCGTTGGTCAGCGCTGGTCATCCGTTGGCGATGAACCGGTCGGCGCGCGCGGCCTGCAGCACACCCGGCAGGTCCGTCAGCAGCGCGTCGACCGGCGCGCGGTCGGCGATCCATGGGTTCGGCTCGGCGAACCAGCTGGCGGTATCCCAGGGTTCGTAGACCGCGTTGAGTTCGGCGAACACCGGGGCCAATTGCGGGTGGGGTTTGAGATCGTGGCGGTGGAACTGGAACCACGGCAGCCAGATGTAGCAGCGCCACTCGAAACAGATCACCGCCCTGGCGTCGATCCAGGCCGCGATCACGGCGACCGTCGGGCCTCCGTGCGACCGGCACATCTGGATCAGCTCCTGGGCCCGGGCAATCCCGCCGGTGTCACGGTACGCGTCGAGCATGGTTATGAATTGCTGGTCGGCGCTGCGCACCGGCGGGTACCGGCGCGTCGTATTGGCGGCGTGGCGCCCAGCCGGGACGGCGCGCGCGAGTGAGGCGGCGACGAAAGAGGTATTTTGCATCGGGTCTCCAGCATGTTCAGGGCACGGCCGCCGGTGCGCCGCGGTTGCGGCATTTCGCGGGCGCCGGGCAGACGATAAGGCACGCGCGGTGGCATGGTCTGTGCGCCCGCGAACAAAGCGCGCTGTGTGTGCGCCAGCGCACAGCGCGCCGGCGCGCCGGAGCGCACCATCGACCACGTTGCCCCAATTTCAACCCCGACCGACGGAGACCACCATGATCCATACTCGAACCGCCCTGGCCGGTTGCCTGCTTGCCAGCGCCCTGGCCCTGGGTGCCTGCAGCATGACACCGATGACCCCCACCTCGCGCGCCATGATGGCGCGCCTGTATGGTGCCAGCGAGGCGCCGCCGACCAGCAGCCGCGGCAGCGGTACGGCCGACGTGAACCTGAACCGCCAGACCAACGTGCTGAGCTGGACCGTCACCTACTCCGGATTGACCGGTCCGGCCACCGGCGGGCATTTTCATGGTCCGGCCGTGGCCGGGCAGAACGCCGGGGTGGTGCTGCCGTTCACAGGCAGCCTGGCCAGCCCGATCCACGGCATGGCGACCATCACGCCGGCGCAGGCCGCCGACCTGGTGGAAGGCAAGTGGTACGTGAACCTGCACACGGCGGCCCACCCGGGCGGCGAGATACGCGGCCAGGTCAGCGTGCACCCCTGAGAACACGGGCGCACAGGACTGCCCCTGACGCTCCAAGGCGGCGCGTGCCGCTTCGCCAACTTCCCGCCATCCACCACACGAACCACCCATGCCCTCCTACCACATCGCCGTCATCGTCGGCAGCCTGCGCCGCGATTCGTTCAATCGCAAGCTCGCCGATGCCATGGTGCGCCTGGCGCCGGCCGACTGCTCCTTCGAGCAGCTCCAGATCGGCGATTTGCCGCTCTACAACCAGGACGACGACGCGCACCCGGTCGAAGCGGTCAAGCGCCTGAAAGCGGCCATCCGGGCCGCGCACGGCCTGTTGTTCGTCACGGCCGAATACAACCGTTCGATTCCGGGCGTGCTCAAGAACGCGATCGACCATGCTTCGCGCCCCTACGGCCAGAGCGCCTGGGCCGGAAAACCGGCCGGGGTGATCGGCGCCTCGGTGGGTGCCCTCGGCACCTCGATGGCGCAGCAGCATCTGCGCAATGTGCTGGCCTACCTCGACGTGCCCACCATGGGGCAACCCGAAGCCTTCGTGCAGTCCAAGGACGGGATGTTCGACGTGGCCGGCAACATCGGCGAAGGCAACAAGAAGTTTTTGCAGGGCTGGATGGACAAGTACGTGGCCTGGGTCAAGAAGAATGCCGCCGTGACCCGCGCCCTCAACCTGCAGGAGTCGACATGAAAATTCTGATGGTCCTCACCTCCCACGACAAGCTGGGCAGCACCGGCAGGAAGACCGGCTTCTGGCTGGAAGAATTCGCGGCGCCGTATTACGTCTTCAAGGATGCCGGCGCCAC
>JANLQZ010000895.1:0-1954 GCA_031368125.1 Betaproteobacteria bacterium | reverse complement strand
ATCACGAACAGTTCGGGCGCCTGCAGGCTGGCCGCCACGGTCTGGCCCTTTTCGATCGCCCGCTTGATCACGATGCCGTCTACCGGCGACGTGATCCGGGTCCGGGCCAGGTCGATGCGGGCCTGGGCCAGCGCCGCCTCGCGCTGCGCGACGTTGGCCGCCGCGGTCTTGATCTGGGCCTCGGTGACGCCCAACTGGGCCTGGGTGGCCTTGAGTGTCTCGGTGCTCGTGTTGACCAGGGCCCGCGCCTTGTCGGCCTCGCTCTGCGCGACGAACTGCTTTTCCACCAGGCTCTGTTTTCGATCGAGGTCGCGCCGGGCCTCGTCAACGTCGACCTGGGCCCTCGACACCTGGGCCCGGCTCGCCGCCATGGTCGCCTGCGCCGTCAGCACCGCGGCGCGCGCGGCGTCGACGTCGGCCTGCGACGAACGCACACGGTACTCGAAGGTCTCCGGGTCGATCTGGGCGATCAGTTGCCCGGACTTGACCTCCGAATTGAAGTCCACGAACAGGTCGCGGATCTGGCCCGAAACCTGGGTCCCCACCGATACCTGCGTCACCGGGTTGACGGCGCCGCTGGCCGATACGGTGGCCTGCAGATTACCGCGTTCGATTTTTGCCGTGCGGTACTGGACCGCTTCCGACTGTGCCCGCTGGCTCCACCACCACCAGGCGCCGGCCAAAACAAGGGCTGCGACAAGCAGCCACGCCAGGGAGTACTTCTTCATGCCCCCATTCTAGGAAAACAGCACCGTTCTTCGGTCCGCTGCCGTAATGGCCGTGTAAAGCTGGCGCAAAGAAGCGGCCAGCCGCGGCGCCACCCGCTCCGCCAGTGCGCCCATTCGCGCCGCCAAAGCCGCATTTCATCGCAATGCGTTCGCGCCCGGGCGCCCGACCCGGCACAGTCCGGCTCAACCCCTGTCGGAGCAGTCCATGAATCTCACGCCCGTCATCGCCATCCACATGACCGCCGCAATCGCGGCCGTCGTCCTTGGGCCGATTGCCCTGTGGGCCCGCAAAGGCGCCACCCAGCGCCCGCGCGTGCACCGCGCCTTCGGTTATGGCTGGGTCACACTGATGCTCGCCACCGCCGTCTCGGCGATCTTCATCCGCGATTTCGAATTGCCCAACTGGGACGGCTACACGCCGATCCATTTGCTGATTCCGGTCACCTTTGTTGCGCTGTTCAGGGCCTTCCATTTCCTCGCCGCGGGCAATATCCGCGGCCACCGCAACAGCATGCAGGGTCTGTACGTGGGCGCTTGTCTTGTCGCCGGCGCTTTCACGCTGCTGCCGGCGCGTTACCTTGGCCAGCTGGTCTGGGGCCAGTGGCTTGGCGTGGCCTGAATTCAACCAAACTGCAAGGAGAACCAGTATGTTTGTCCAAGTCGTCGCGCATACACCCCTGTGGGTCTGGGGCCTGCTGGTGCTGCTCATCGCGCTGGGCCTGGCGCAATCGGTGGCACGCAGGATCAGCCTGCGCCGCGTCATCTGGCTGCCATTGGCCATGACCGCGTTGTCGCTGCATGGCACGTTGTCGGTCTTTCACGCCGCCCAGTGGAGCTGGGTGCTGTGGCTCGGTGCGGCGGTGGCCACGGTGACATGGTTCGCTTCCAGCGATCTGCCGGCCGGAGTCGGCTTCGAGCCGTCCACACGTACCTTCAACCTGCCTGGGAGCTGGGAGCCCCTGGTCCTGGTGATGGGCATATTCCTGACCCGTTATGCCGTTGCGGTGGTGCTGGCGCTGCACCCGGCACTGACGCAGGATGTCGCCAGCGCCGCCATCGTGTCCAGTCTCTACGGAGCGATGAGCGGTGTGTTCATCGGCCGCATGTTGCGGTTGCTGCGCGCCACACACGCGAAACCGGCCGAACCGGCGCACGCCAGCGTCGCGTGGGGCTGATACGCCTTGGTGTTCAAAGATATAAACCGTTCGCCCTGAGCTTGTAGAAGG
>JANLQZ010000891.1:0-4029 GCA_031368125.1 Betaproteobacteria bacterium | reverse complement strand
GGCTTTCGCGGCGGCTACGCCAGTTCCAGGCACTCGCTGTCGGTGTCGCCGATCGCGGGCAGCGGCGACGCGATGCAGCGCGACGCCTGGTACAGCTCGATGCTCGATGCGCAGGACCTGGCCAGCCCCCAGCGCGTCGGCCGTTACGCGGCCGAGCGGGCGCTGAGCCGGCTGGGCGCGCGCAAGATCTCCACGCGCCAGTGCCCGGTGCTGTTCGAGTCCCCGCTGGCGGCCGGCCTGCTCGGCGCGTTCGTGCAGGCCATCAGTGGTGGTGCGCTGTACCGCAAGAGCTCGTTCCTGCTCGATTCGCTCGGCAAGCAGGTGCTGCCCAAACACATCGACATCGAAGAAGACCCGTTTATCAGGAGAGGCAAGGGCAGCTCGCCATTCGACGAGGAAGGCGTGCGGGTCGCGGCACGCCGGGTAGTGGAAGCCGGGCGCGTGCGCGGCTATTTCCTGAGCAGTTATACGGCGCGCAAGCTCGGCATGCGCACCACCGGCAACGCCGGCGGCTCGCACAACCTCGTGCTGCGTTCGCGCCTGACGCGCGCCACCGACGATCTCGACGCGATGATCAGCAAACTCGGCCGCGGCCTGTTCGTGACCGAGTTGATGGGGCAGGGGGTCAACTACGTGACGGGTGATTATTCCCGCGGTGCGAGCGGATTCTGGGTCGAGAATGGCCGCATTGCCTACCCCGTACACGAGATCACCATCGCGGGCAACATGAGAAACATGCTCAAGGACATCGAGGCGGTGGGTGCCGATACCTACAACTACGGCGCCAAGACGGTCGGGTCGATCCTGGTCGGAAAGATGAAGGTGGCGGGCAGTTCGGGGCCGACCTGAGGGCGCTTGGGAAAATCTGGCCGCGCGCTGCGGTGCGCGCACACAAAGGAGATTGACGATGGCGGCAGGGTCTGATCGGCGCACGCAGCGCCCCTTTCGCGGGTGCCTGCGGGCGTTGGTGTGTTGTGTGGTACTCGCGACCGGGCCGGTGCTGGTGCGGGCCCAGGACAAACCGCTGATTGCGGCTGCCCCACCCACCATTCACGCATGGCAGGTGCCGCCGCCACAGGGCGCAGCGCAGGCCTATTTCACCAACCTGAACAACGACGACAAGATCGAGACGCCGTTCGTGCTCCGGTTTGGCCTGGCGGGTGGTTGGGGCCTGGCGCCGATCTCCGCGCCCATCAGTGGCAAGTCCGGCCACCACCACCTGCTGGTTAACCGCGACCTGCCGCTCGATTTTCAGAAACCGTTGCCGTTCAACGAGCAGTACGTGCATTTTGGCAAGGGCCAGATGGAGACGGTGCTCAACCTTGTGCCGGGCACCTACAACCTGCGCCTGTTGCTGGCCGACCACCTGCACCTGCCCCATTTTGTCTACAGCAGACCGGTGTCGGTCACCGTGGTCAAGAAGAACGAGGTCGACGCCAAGAGCCTGGTCAAGAAGGGCCTCGTCGTGGCGGTGCAGGGTGGCACGGTGAAGGTGCCGTTCAGGGTCCAGTTCCATGCCTCGGAGCTCAACGTCGGGCACGCTGCGCAAAAGGAAAAGGACACCGGACATTTCCGGCTCAGTCTCACGCCCCAGGCCAAGGGCAGCGCGGCCGAGATGGAGTTCAGCAACGGACAGACCGATGTCTTGTTGTCACCGCCCACCGTCTACTACACGCTCAAGCTGGAATTCATCGACAACCAGAACGCGGCCCGGGCGCTCGCCGAGCCGGTGACGGCCAGCCTCAAGGTGCAGTAGCGCGCGGATGGCCGCGTGGTGCGAGGCGAATTCCGCGCGCCAGCAGGACCCTGTTGAACGGCCTCACGCGGCGAGCGCGGCCTTGACTGCGCCGGAGACCTGCGCCATCTCGGCTTTGCCGGCCAGCCGCGTCTTCGCCAGCCCCATGACCTTGCCCATATCGCCGGCGGCGGGTTGGCGCCCCAGTTGGACCGCCAGTTCGGCGACGATGGCCTGCACTTCGGACAGCACCTGCTGCGGGTCCATGCGTTGCGGCAAATATGCCTCGAGTACCAGCAGTTCGGCGCTTTCCTTGTCGACCAGGTCCTGGCGTTGCGCGGCGCTGAATGCGGCAATCGAGTCCTTGCGCTGCTTGACCAGCTTGTCGATGATGCCGATGACAGCGGCGTCATCCAGCGTGATGCGTTCATCGACCTCTTTTTGCTTGCATGCGGCCAGCAGCAGACGGATGGTGCCCAGCCGCGCGCTGTCCTTGGCGCGCATCGCGGTCTTCATGTCTTCGGTGATCTGATCTTTGAGCAACATCGCGTTCTCCTGTTCCAAAATGCAAAACCCGCGTTCGGGTGACCGGACGCGGGTTCGTGAAGCCTTCGGGGCCGGTGGCCCCGCCGGTGGCCCGATCAGTAAAGCTTCTTGGGCAACTGCATCGAGCGGATGCGCTTGTAGTTGCGCTTGACCGCGGCCGCTTTCTTGCGCTTGCGCTCGGCGGTGGGCTTTTCGTAGAACTCGCGCGCGCGCAAGTCGGTCAGCAGGCCCAGTTTCTCGATGGTGCGTTTGAAGCGGCGCAATGCGACATCGAAGGGCTCGTTTTCTTTTACACGGATGGTGGTCATTAGCTAAGAAATTTCCGAAAATGTGCCAAGGCGAGATCGTGCACCCGGGCTAAAAGTGTCCCCGCCAGGATTAGGAAGGCAGCGGGGTTTTGCCAGCAAAGCCTTGGATTATAGGGCTTTTGCGCCCGCGTTCAACCGCTGCGCCGCCAGTTGCGCCGCCAGTCCGTGCGCGCAGGCGAAGGCGCTGGCCCAGGCCCACTGGAAGTTGTAGCCGCCCAGCCAGCCGGTGACGTCGACCACTTCGCCAATGAAATACAGGCCCGGCTGGCGTGATTCCATGGTCTGGCTGGACAGCGTACGGGTGTCGACACCACCCGCCGTGACTTCGGCCTTGCGGTAACCCTCGGTGCCGGTCGGTGTCAGTTCCCACCGGCACAGCCGGTCGGCCAATTGCGCGAGGGCCTTGTCGGATGTTTCATTGACCGGACGCTGCCACGCCTTGTCCTGCGCCACCCACGCGTCGGCCAGCCGGGCCGGCAGCATGGCGGCGAGTTCGTTGGCCACCAGCTTGCGGGAGGTGGATTTCGCCTGAGCCAGACGCCCGGGCACGTCCAACTGCGGCACGAGGTTCAGGCGGATGGGTGTGTTCGCGCTCCAGAAACTTGAGATCTGCAATACCGCCGGGCCACTCAACCCGCGGTGCGTGAACAGCAGGTCTTCGAGGAACGTGGTCCGCGCCTTCTTGCCGCCGGTCTCGACCGACACCGGCAACGAGACCCCGGCCAGTGGTGCATATGGCGCCCACGCGGCTGTGTCGAAAGTCAGTGGTACCAGCGCCGGTCGAGGTGCCACGACCGGCTGGCCGAACTGGTGCGCGATGCGGTAACCGAAGTCGGTCGCGCCGATCTTGGGTATGGACAGCCCGCCGGTCGCAATGACGAGCGCCGCCGCCTGCACGATCCCGCGGTCGCAGGCGATTTCGTAGTTGGCGCGCCCAGCATGCGTAGTGTCCGTGGCGCATGAGACCGACTTGACGCCGCACGGTTGCCAGCGGACGACCCGGCCCGCATCGCATTCGGCCAGCAGCATGGTGATCAGGTCTTCGGCCGAACGGTCGCAAAACAGCTGTCCCTTGTGTTTCTCGTGGAACGCGATGCCGTGGCGTCGCAGCAACTCGATAAAGTCTGCGGGCGTATACCGCGACAGTGCCGAGCGACAGAAACTGGGGTTCTCGCCCAGGAAGTTCGCTGCGCTGACATCGCGGTTGGTGAAGTTGGCCCGCCCGCCACCCGATATGCGGATCTTCTCCGCCACTTTCTCGCTGTGGTCGAGCAACAGCACTTGCAGGCCCAACTGGCCGGCCAATGCGGCGCAAAACAGGCCAGCCGCCCCGGCCCCGATGATGGCCACGTCGAAAGTCTGCATGGCCCGAAGTGTAGGGGTGGCTTGGGGGGCGGCCGGCGCGCGCCACCACCACCACACGTCCCGCCCGCACCACAC